>JANRLI010000007.1 GCA_033762625.1 Alphaproteobacteria bacterium | reverse complement strand
GCTCCGACATCGGCAAAAAAATACATGCCTGCTTTTTCATCCCACTGTCCTTTAAAAAATGCTTTCTCTACCTTTTCTAAATTAATAAAAAACTTTTCTTTAATTTTCTCGCCATTTTTTGTAGCAACTGAATTATAAATACCGCAAGCAAGTTTTAATAGCCACAGCTCCATAATTTCACTGCTAACCAAATGAAAGCGCGGTTTACGAGAAAGTGTTTTACGATTTAAATCAGTAAGGCATTCAGTCAAAACTGAAAAAAAAATGTGCCGCTTCATCATCTAGTGGTGATAATGCTGAGTTATGGCGCGTGCATAAAACTTTTGCTGTGAGATTATCTACAGTTGTATCGAGCGTTTCTCCTGCCTGTAGCCATGACGCACCGGACATGCGTATCACGCTCCCTAACTGGTCTATTATGGACCTGGATATATAATGCTCTTTTGAAATTTTTTCTGAACAATCTTTAGTGCGATTTAAATAGCAACCATTATGCGCATAGCCAGTATTCGGAGATGGTGGGTTTATATTTGGTAAGGGCTTTCTTAAACGCCCGTCTGTGTCTAAATGACAAGCAGCTATAGACTTCTCACTTCCACATATGCATGGCTGATTAATGTCTAATTGAATTTTTTTATATTTTGCCATACTTAGTTAAAATCTATATTTGGCGTTATTTTATCTTCATACTTATGGTGAGATTACTTTGCCACGCCGCGCGCGGCTCGCAAAGTTGCAATTTTCTGGGCGTGCGCTTCGCTTACTTCCGAAAATTGTCGAACAAGAATTCGTCCACTGCGCCCGCATCGATCACTTCTACCCATGCCCAAATGGGCATGGGTAGAAGTGGCGGATGGGGTGAGATTCGAACTCACGGTGAGCTTTCACCCACGCCGGTTTTCAAGACCGGTGCCTTAAACCGCTCGGCCACCCATCCAATCCGTTTGCAGTGATACCTATAAATCAACCTAAACGAAAGCGTTTTTTACGCATCTTGCGTCTTTTAACCTGGCTGCGAACATGCCGGTTTTACCATAAAATGCCTGTAAAACGCCTTTTAATTGAACTTTGCCTGCATGGGGCGCGGTGCCCTTTAAATCGACAAGCATCAGCGTGGTTTCATCACCCCTGAAACATTCAAGGCAATGGAATGGCGTTGCGCTGAACACATACTTACCCATCATGCCGTATGGTTTCAAATACCCATGCATCACTACTTCGCTGCCCAGATACGCAGGTGAAAATGCTGCCAAAAATGTTGCTGCACCTAAACCGCCCAATACCTGCCGCCGTGATACGTTCATGGTTTTACGCTGCCTTTATGATAACGATAGATTATTTTGAATATACAGCATGACCTGATGAAGATCATCTGTTCGTCGTAAGCCCGAAGGAAATTCGGCGAACTGCGCTTCATTCCCGAATAATATGAACGGCTTTTTAAACTGCTGCGCGAGCGATAATTCATTTCGCGTGCCCTTGCTGCCGGGGCATATCACCACCACATGACTGGTAAGGATATTGATATAATTCCGGCTGATTTGCTGCGGGTCGTGCCCATCATAAATCCCCAGATGCGATTGAATAGGCAGCTCCACATAGGGGTTTGGGTAGTCCGGCATAACCTTATAGGCATCGCCCACTCCACTCATGGGGATAACGCCAATACATAACCCTTTGCGTGGCTGCGTTGCCGTAAAGCTTTGCGAAACGGCCTCCATCACTCCTGTGCCGCCGCCAGTGAGCAGATGATAACCCGCCTTCGCAATCGCCGATCCTAATGGCTGCGTCAATTCATCATGGCGCGCTTTGCTTGCGCCCATAACCCCGATGATTGGCAATTTATGCAACATGGCTAGACGTTGAAATAGCGTGCCGCAGGATGATGCACCACAATCGCTGATGTGCTTTGTTCGGGGTGGAGCATGAATTCATCCGTCAAAGCAATGCCAACTTCCTCGGCATGGAGCAATTTCAAAATCGGTTCCTGATCTTCAAGACGTGGGCATGCGGCATAGCCAAATGAATAACGGCTACCGCGATAGCCCTGTTGCAACAGCTTTTCCATGTCGGTTGCATCTTCATGGCCGAACCCCAATTCGCTGCGGATACGGGCATGCACATATTCTGCCATGCCTTCGGTGCATTCGACGGAAAGGCCATGCAGGAACATATAATCCTGATAGCGGTTTTGCTGGAACCATTCTCTGGAAACTTCCGATGCGCGCTCGCCCATCGTCACGATTTGCAACCCAATAACATCGCGCGTTGCCGCACCAATATCCTTAAAGAAATCCGCAATGCAAATGCCCGGTGTGCCGTCGGCTTCGGGTTTGCGGCGCGGTAATGTGAAGCGCACGATTTCCTTGTTATGATCCTGTGCATCAAAAATCACTACATCATTACCTTCGGCGGCAGCGGGCCAATAGCCATAAGATGCTGTGGCATTTAATGCCTTATCATGGTTTGCATCTTCCAATATGCGCTTTAATATAGGGCGGTATTCGCGCTTTGCATCTTCCATATACTCTTCAATGCGTTTGCCCTGCTTCTTAAAGCCCCATTGCTGCATGTATAATGAGCGCTCGTTGACAAACGGTATAAGCGTTTCAGCGGGCACATAATCAATAATCTTGTGCCCCCAGAATGGCGGTTTGGGCACAACAATCCCCTGCCCCATTTTCTCGCGCTTTTCACGTGCGGCAACGGGGTCGGTGGTTTCAGCAAAAATGCTTTCCTCGGCTGTTGGCGTTTCGGCAACTTTACGGCGCGGACGCGTGCGCTGTTTTTCCGCTGCTACAAAATCGCCAAAAGTCCCATCCATCACCTTGTTCATCAGCCCAAGGCCGTCGAATGCATCATTGGCGTATGCCACCTGCCCTGTTGTGTAGCTTTCCGAGCAATCGGAATACACATAGCCACGTGTAAGTGCTGCGCCGCCAAGCATCACCGGAATGCTAAGCCCCTGCTTTGACATTTCGGCAAGATTTTCTTTCATAATCACGGTCGATTTCACCAGCAAGCCGGACATCCCAATTGCATTGGCGTTATGCGCCTTGGCTGCATCCAAAATCGCTTCAATCGGCTGTTTGATGCCCAAATTCACTACCTTATAGCCATTATTGGTGAGGATGATGTCCACCAGATTTTTACCAATATCGTGCACATCGCCCTTTACCGTGGCCAATACCATCACGCCTTTTTCCTGCCCTTCCACTTTTTCCATAAACGGCTCAAGGAACGCGACGGATTTTTTCATGGTTTCGGCAGATTGCAGCACAAACGGCAATTGCATTTTGCCTGCGCCAAACAATTCGCCTACCACCTTCATACCGTCCAGCAACAGCGTATTGATGATTTCAAGCGGCTTGTATTTTTTTAGCGCCTCATCCAAATCGGCTTCTAATCCAATACTGTCGCCATCGACAATACGTTGTTTCAGACATTCTTCAACCGTATCGGGGCGGTTTTTCTTAACCGCATCCGCAGTCGTGCGGTTTGCAAATAGCGCCATGAAGGCATGCAGCGGATCATATCCATCCTTGCGGCGGTCAAAAATCAAATCCTCGGCGATGCGCACTTCTTCTTCCGGAATTTTGTGCAAGGCCATGATTTTGGAATGGTGCACGATTGCGCCCGTCAATCCGCGCTTCATGGCCAAATCCAGCATCACGGAGTTCAAAACGTGCCGCGCGGGTGGATTAAGACCGAAAGAAATATTCGATAACCCCAATATAATCTGGCATTTTGGCATGGCCTTGGAAATCAGCTCGATGCCTTCCAAGGTCCATAACCCTAGCTTGCGGTCGTCCTCATTTCCCGTTGCCACGGTGAAGGTCAGCGGGTCGAACAATAAATCTTCCGGCGGCAGACCAAATTCATTCACGGCCATATCATATAAACGCTTGGCGATTTCCAGCTTATGTTGTGGCTCCTTCGCCATGCCTTTTTCATCAATGGTCAGCGCTATAACCGAGCAACCAAACTTACGAGCAAGTCGCAAGCGTTGGCGTGCGGGCTCTTCACCATCTTCGAAGTTGATGGAGTTAATAATGGCTTTGCCGCCATAAAGTTTAAGCGAGGATTCTAAAACCTTATATTCGGTACTATCAACAACCAGTGGCGCCTGAATAGAAACGGCAAAGCGCTTTATCACTTCGCCCATTTCATAGACTTCGTCGCGGCCAACAAATGCGGTGCACACATCCAGCGCGTTGGAACCTTCCTGCACCTGCTCACGCGCCATTTTAACGCAGCCATCCCAGTCATTCTTTTCCTGCAACATCCGCCATTGCTTGCTGCCATTGGCATTACAACGCTCCCCAATCGCGAGATAAGCATTTTCCTGACGCAGACTTACCTGCCCGTACAATGATGCAACGGTTGGCGTCCATGTTGGGTTACGCTTCTTGGGCTTTGGGCGTACCCCATCTTCGGCAATACGGCGCAGCATTTTATCAAGGTGTTCAATGTGCTCCACATTCGTGCCACAGCAACCGCCGATAAAATTCATGCCGAATTCGGTTACGAAGCGTTCCAGTGAATGTTCAAGATCACAAGGGCCCAGCGGGTAATGGGTTTTACCATCCACCAATTCCGGCAATCCGGCATTAGGTTGCACGCCAAGCATGCGTGGCCAGTTTTCAGACAGCCAGCGCACATGATCCATCATTTCACGTGGGCCTGTTGCGCAATTCAAGCCGACCAGATCAACGCCCAAGCTTTCAATAATCGTTGCGGCGCCCGCAATATCTGTGCCCACCAGCATTGTGCCCGTCACTTCAATTGTTACGGTTACAAAAATCGGGACGTGCTTTTTTAATTGCTCCCGCGCCAGTTTTGCGCCATTCACTGCCGCCTTGATTTGCAGCGGGTCTTGGCAGGTTTCAATTAAAATGGCATCCACGCCGCCTTCAATCAGGCCAACGGCTTGACGTTTAAACGCATCTTCCGCTACGTCATATTCAATATGGCCAAGCGACAACAGTTTTGTGCCGGGGCCAATCGAACCCAACGCAAAACGCGGGCGATCTTTGAAATGTGAAATGGCTTCACGCGCCAATTCAGCGGCACGTTTGTTGATTTCATGGGTTTTATCCTGCAAATCGAATTCGGCGAGCGTTACAGCCGAACCGCCAAACGAATTTGTGAGGATCATATCCGCGCCAGCCGCGAGATAGCCCTTGTGGATTTCAACCACCAGTTCAGGGCGCGAAAGGTTCAAAATTTCGGTGCAGTTTTCATTGCCCAAATAATCTTTTTCAACATCAAGATCCAGCAATTGCACACGGCTGCCCATAGCGCCATCGCACAGCAATACACGTTCTTTTAATGTCTCAAGAAGCGAGGCCATATTATCCTTCTAATGCTTTGCAAATGGGAATAACCAAATCTGCGCGGTTTAGCGTATAATAATGAAAATGCGTTACGCCGTTTTTGCGCAAGTAGTTGGCTTGTTCAATCGCTGTGGCAATCGCCGCAGCTTTAAACTCATCACTATTGGGTAAAAGTCCTGCAAATGTCTTTTTAAGGCTATCCGGTACGTATGTATTGCATTTGCCGGCAAATTCAACGGCCTTTTCAAAATTCGAGATAGGCAACAAGCCAGGAACAATAGGTATCGTAATGCCAATTTTTTTAGCGCGTTCGCAGAACCGCAAATATGCATCATTATCAAAAAAGAATTGCGTAATGGCTCGTGTTGCGCCGGCTTCCTGCTTGCGTTTTAAATACAACAAATCGGCATCCGCACTCACCGCATCCGGATGCACTTCAGGATAAGCCGCAACGGAGATTTCGAATGGCGCAAGCTTTTTTAACCCTTCCACTAAATCGCAGGAATAGGCATAGCCTTCAGGGTGCGGCGTATATTTGCCATTCATATCTGGCGCATCACCGCGCAGCGCAACGATATGTTTGATGTTTTTTGCCCAATAATCCTTGGCAATACCATCAACTTCGGTCTTTGTAGCACCCACGCAGGTTAAATGCGCAGCAGCCTTCAATCCAAATTTGGTTTGCAACTGATCAACCAACGCGTGTGTGCGTCCGCGCGTTGTACCGCCTGCGCCATATGTTACCGACACGAAGGATGGTTTAAGTGGCGCAAGCTCCCCCGCTACCTTTAACAAGGCATCTTGCAATGCTTCCGTCTTGGGCGGAAAAAATTCAAAGCTGAGGGACACGTTCGACATTCAAACCTGAAACTTATTAGAAAAAAGACGCGGAGTTCTTGAGTGCGGGCGCATCACCGCCTTTATCCCAATCGCATTCCTTGATGGAACGCACCGTACCAACGCCGATAGCGCGTTCCGTTTCTAATTCAATCAACATGAAAATGCCAGTCATGCGGTTGTGCGCATATAAATCAACCGGAATGGGCAACGCCGCAAAGATGCACGTATCAACAATCGGGCCATTTACAGCGCCTTGTCGTACCTCCACCTGTTCTTCGCGGTTATGAATCTTGAGCGTGCACTGAACATCGCCGCGCCCTGCAAAGCTGGGGTCAAGCCACAATACGCTCCCCACAAAACTTTCGGTTGAAGTGATCGGCGCACTGGCCGGATAAAGCACATTACCGCGTGCAATATCCACATCATCATCCGTGACCAAAGTTACGGCCTGACCTGCGCTTACTTCCTTGACTTGTTTGCCACTGTGATAGATACGTGAAATGCCGATGGTGCTGCTTGTACCTGCGACCTGTAATTTATCGCCTTCCTTCACCACACCGCCATTCAGCATGCCTTGATAGCCCCGGCGGTCTTCAAACCGGATAACCGATTGAACAGGCAACCGCACGCCTTGCAGGGATGATGTTTGCACCTGCACCTTTTGCAAGTAATCCATCATCGTCTCGCCCTTATACCACGGCATATTTGTGGTTTTCTTAAATACATTATCACCTGCAATTGCGCTAACGGGAATAAAAGTCAGTGACAGGTTTGGAACATCCGCCATCTGGTCGCGGTAATCCTTTTCAATAGCCTTGAACTTGGTTTCAGAATAACCGACTAAATCCATTTTGTTGGCGACGATTACGAATTGGCGAATGCCAAAAAACGCTGCAATTTTGCTGTGGCGAATGGTTTGCTCGCGTACGCCATGTGCGGCATCCACCAAAATCAGCGCCACATCGCTATTGGCCGCAGCAACCGCCATATTACGCACATATTGAACGTGCCCTGGTGTGTCGGCAATACGGAAATGGCGTCCGCCAAAACGGAAATAGCGGTATGCAGCATCAATAGTAATACCTTGACTACGTTCATCTTCCAAACCATCCAGCAATCGGGAATAATCCAGCACGCCGTCGACCATTGCTCCTTCCGCTTGGTCTTCAGGGATAGCGCCAACATCATACAATAACCGACCGATGAGGGTTGATTTGCCATCATCCACATGGCCGCAAGTTAGAAAGTGAAGTGTGTCTCTGCTAATCATTAGAAATATCCCTGTTTCTTTTTCTTTTCCATCGATGCAGCGCTGTCCTTGTCGATCAAGCGCCCTGCGCGTTCGGAAATGCGCTGGTCTTCAAGTTCAGCAATTACTTTGTCCAGCGTGTCCGCTTCGGATTCAATCGCGCCGGTAAGTGGGTAACAGCCCAGCGTACGGAAGCGGATTTTTTTCATAATCGGCTTTTCGCCTTCTTCAAAGACAAAGCGGTCATCATCCACCATGATGATCTGTCCGTCACGGATGACCACAGGCCGTTCCTTCGCGAAATATAAGGGCACCATGGGGATGTTTTCCGCCTTGATATATTGCCACACATCATATTCCGTCCAGTTCGAAAGCGGTGCAACACGCATGCTATGGTGTTCCGGCAAGCGGGTATTGAATAGTAAGCCGAATTCAGGGCGCTGGTTTTTGGGGTCCCAGGCATGGAAGCGGTTACGAAGGGAGAAAATGCGTTCCTTGGCGCGTGACTTCTCTTCGTCACGGCGCGCGCCGATGAAGATGAAATCGAATTTGAACTGGTTCAGCGCCATTTTAAGCGCATCGGTCTTCATGATTTGGGTATGCATGCGTGTACCGACCGTGAATGGGCTGATATTCTCCGCTTCACCACGCGGGTTCTTGAACACATGCAGCTTCAAACCCAAATCCTTGGCAATCGTATCACGGAACTGGATCATCTCGCGGAATTTCCAGCGCGTATCGACATGCAACATCGGTAAGGGTGGTTTCACCGGATAGTATGCTTTCATAATCAGATGCAATAACGCGCCGCTGTCTTTGCCGATGGAGTAAAGAAACACAGGGTTTTGCGCAGATGCGACCGCTTCACGAATAATGGTAATTGCTTCTTCTTCAAGATACTGTAAGTGAGGTGTTAGCGTACTCATGCCGCTGCTCCTGATTGGATGGTTCGGTAAATAAAATCGCCAAAGCGTTCGCTTGGCTGACGGTTCTTGGCGTAATCGGCAAACAGCCCATCAAGCGTTTGTAAAATCTGCGCTTCATCAAGGCTTTCCTTATAAAGGCGGTTCAGACGTGTACCCGTTGAATTACCGCCCAGATATAGATTGTATTGGCCGAGCGCCTTGCCGATGAAACCGATTTCAGCCGCCCATGGGCGTGCGCAACCATTCGGGCAACCGGTCATGCGGATGCTAAATGGGTCCTTTTCCAATTTGTGTTTAGCCAGCAACCCTTCCACTTTGGTAATCAAGGTTGGTAGATAACGCTGTGCTTCTGCCAAAGCCAAACCACAGGTATTGAGCGCCACACATGCCAATGCATCCTTGCGGATATTCGAAAACTTACTCTCATCAATCCCATGTTTTGCTAAAATCATATCGATGGCGCCTTTATTCTTTTGCTCGATATAGGTCAGCATGATGTTCTGATTACCGGTGAAACGAAACTGACAAAAGCCGGTATCTGCACATTCCTTCAATGCGGTTTTAATCGCATAGCCCGGCAAATCCATCACACGGCCACTTTCTACAAAAATGGTGCGGAAATACAGACCATCCTTGCCTTGCTGCCAGCCGTAATGGTCAACCCGTTCGATAAATTTGTATGGTTTTTCTGCGCCGAATTTGAAGCCCTTATGCTTTTCTTGCATGCGCTTTTCAACTTCGGCCTTGTACACATCAACGCCCAAGCGATCGACAGTATATTTCATACGCGATAATTTACGGTCACTGCGATTGCCGTAATCACGTTGCACAGCAACGATCTGCCACACACAATCCAGCACTTTATCTTTTGGTACAAACCCAATCACTGTGGCAAGTCGGGCATAAGTTTCAGGATTACCATGTGTAGTTCCCATGCCGCCGCCGATGGCGACGTTAAAGCCCGTGAACTCCCCGTTTTCTTCAATCGAAATCAGGCCAATATCGTTGGTAAAAATATCGGTATCATTGTGCGGCGGTGTCGCAATCGCGATTTTAAATTTGCGCGGCAAATAATGTTTCAGATACAGCGGATCTTCTTCAGGTTCATCCCCGGTCAGCTTTTCGCCGTCCAGCCATACTTCTGAAAACGCCTGGGTCTTGGGCAATAAATACTCGGAAATGCTTTGCGCAAATTCGTACACTTCCTCATGGAACTGCGACAAGGTTGGGTCTGCACCCGCCATCACATTACGGTTGACGTCGCCGCATGCCGCAATGGTATCCACACCCAAATCACGGAACCATTCCATGGTTGGCTTCATCTTGGCTTTTACAACGCCATGAATTTGAATGGTTTGGCGCGTGGTGATTTTAATCACCCCGCTGGCATTATCATTACACAGCTTATGAAGGCCGCGCCACTGCGCATCCGACACTTCGCCGCCCGGCAAGCGCAGACGGATCATATAGGAATACGCCCATTCCAGTTTTTTAAGTTCGCGCTCTGCGCGGCGATCACGGTCATCCTGCTGATAGCTGCCATGGAATTTAATTACAGTTTGATCGTCTGCGCTGACAGCGCCGGTGATTGCATTTTCCATACCCTGCGCCAAGGTACCGCGCAAGCCCTTGCTCTTGAGCTTAATCGCCTCAACAGGTGATGGATTACCAGCAGGAGGGGTGAGTTTGTTGTCTGGCATTTTAATACACGTCCTTCACGTAGCGGTCTTGTTCCGAGAGGTCAGCAAGATAGGCTTGCGCGGCTTCTACACTTTTACCCATGTGCTGAACCACAATATCTACAAGTGTTTTTTCAACATCCTCACTCATCGGTGATTTGGCACCGCATACATAAAATGACGCGCCACCATTAAGCCATTCGGCTATTTCCTTGCCATGTTCCTGCATCTTATGTTGCACATAGACTTTCTGCTTCTTATCACGGGAAAATGCGACATCCAGTTTGGTAAGCGCGCCGCCCGCCAATGCTTCCAGCCATTCGGCCTGATACAGGAAATCGCAATGCGCATGTTGATCGCCAAAGAACAGCCAGTTGCGGCCTGTGCCGCCCTGCTCCCCGCGTTCCTGAACGAATGCACGGAATGGTGCAATCCCCGTGCCTGGGCCAACCATGATGATGTCTTTGGATGAATCTTCGGGAAGGCGGAAACGCAAATTACGCTGAATATAAAACTTCACCTTATCGCCAACTTTTTTGCTGGCAAGGTAACCTGAACCAAGCCCATAGCCAGTGCTACCATCTGGCAATGTATGTTTTGCAAGCGCCACTGTGAGATGCACCTGATTGGGGTGCACAGTTGGTGATGAAGCAATCGAATATAAGCGCGGGGTTGGGTCACTGCCATCAGCGGCCTTTGGCAGAATAATGCCTGCCGCATCGCCGGATGCGTAGGGTAATTCACCTTCAAATTCCACTTCGATATGATAGGTTTCTTTTGCTGAACCAATATCGTTCAGCACAATGCTATCTTTAATGGTGCCTTCAACAGGTGTTAAGCGTGTGAAGCCGACATTCGACGATTTGGTGGATTTAGCTGGCGCAGCAGTTTTCGGAACTGCCTGACCAACAAGGGATGACAATGCGGCAAACATCGCATCGCTCCAGCCTTGAACATGGTCGGCATAATCAACATCAAGCAATAACACCGGATGAAATGGTTTTGCGCCGCCCGCACTCAGTGCCTTATCAATATCGGCAGCAGCTTTGCAGAACTCCTTATAGGCGCGATCACCAAGACCAAGCACCGCGTAATTCACACCAGAAAAATTAGTTTTAGATGAATGCAGACCTTCAAAAAACTTATGGGCCATTTCCGGCGGGTCGCCTTCGCCATGCGTGCTGGAAATAAAAATAACCGGGTCTTTAAACGCCGCAACTTCCGATAGCGTTACCTTGTTAATTGGCGAAACTTTCGATTTAAAACCGCGCTCTTTTGCTGATTTTACAAGCCCTTGCGCGACGGCTTTCGCGTTGCCGGTCTCCGTCGCATAGACGATTTGAATGGTAGCCGCATTGCTAGGCGCTGTAACGGTTGCGCCGCCTAAATCACGCGCGCGGCCATTCAAATAGCCGACAATCCACGCGCGCTGTTCAGCGCTTAAGCTGTCCCACAGCCCATCAATCAGTTTTTGTTGTTGTTCATCAAGCATTCGTTGTTTTCACTCTTACTAATTTGCCATCTACCATATGCAATCCGCATTCCTGTTCGCCCTGCTCCCACCACCAGCGGCCCGCGCGTGGATGTTCATCATGCGCAATTGCCCGTGTGCATGGTGCGCAGCCAATCGATGGAAAGCCGTTATCATGCATGGGGTTATAGGGAATATTGTGTTCCTTGATAAATGCCCAAACATCCGCGGTTGTAACATCAACTAGCGGATAGAGTTTAATCACATTATCGCGCGCATCATATTCTGCCGCTTCCAGATTGCTGCGGTTATCCGAATGCTCGCGGCGAAGGCCACTAATCCAGATATCAATGCCTTTTAACGCCTTGCCAAGCGGGACAATTTTGCGAATACGGCAGCATTCTTTGCGATTTTCAACGCTGTTGTAAAAGCCGTTGATACCATTTTTGGCAACATAGGTTTTGATATCTTCTGCATCAGGCGCAAAGGCTTCAATTTGAATCCCGTATTTGTCAGTCGTTGCTTGATGCAGCTTATAGGTTTCTTCAAACAAACGTCCGGTATCCAGTGTAAAAATTTTTGCCGGAATTTTTTTGGTTGCGAGCACATGCGTAATCGCCTGGTCTTCAAATGACAGGCTGGTTGAAAACGCGATTTTGAGTTGCGGATAATCACGAAGCGCGGCAATGCGGTCTTGCCAGCTTAGGCCAGCAAAACCGGTTGCCAATGTTTTTGCCAATACTTCGTTGAGGGGGTTAGACACTCGCCACCTCGCGCGTATTTTTTTCAAACCAGTCTTCGCGTGTCGCGGCGGGTTCGCGCCAGCTATGGGTTGAACGCCAGCGTACCACATCACCGATCACCAGCAGTGTTGGGGTAATAAAATTGGTATCGCCAAAACGCTCAATGAATGTGCCAAGCGTTGCTTCATATTCGGCGTGGTTCGGCGTTGTGCCCTGTTCAATAATCACCGTTGGCGTTGATGGATTATACCCAATCGACAGCAGTTTCTCGATAAGTGACTTGCGCTTCTTGGTGGTCATATAGAACACCAAGGTTTCATCGCGCGATAACTCCAACGATTTCCAGAAACCATCGCTGTATAATGTTTCATCATAATAGGTCAGGAAACGCACAGCGCTTGCGCCATCACGCTCGGTGAGCGGAAAACCGGATGCAGCCGCGCAGCCCAGTGCCGCGGTAATACCTGGCACGATCTGATATGGAACGCCAAGTTTCCGTGCAATATCCATTTCTTCCGCCGCATGCGCGTAAATACCGGGGTCCCCACCTTTTAACCGCACCACGATTTTGTTTTGGCGCAAATGCGTTTCAATTAATTCCGCAATCGCATCCTGCGTTTTAATATGATGATCTGCACTTTTGCCGACTGCAATTTTGGTTGCTTCGCGGCGTGCATAGCGGGTCAGCAAATCCGGCGGGATCAAACGGTCATATAAAACAACATCCGCCTGCCCCAATAATTGCGTGCCGCGCACGGTGATATAATCAGGATGACCCGGGCCAGCGCCCACTAAATATAATGCTGCTCGGGATGATGCTGGCGCTTCGGAAATGGCCTGCGCAAACAGCGTTTCCGCCTTGGCGTTATTACCCTCCACCACTTCCTGCGCAATGCCGCCATCCAGCACTTCATCCCAGAACAAGCGGCGTGCTTGAATACCGTTCAAATGCGCCTTTACTACATCGCGCTTTTCTTTGATCCAGTTCGTTAGCGCCTGCAAATTCCACGGCAACACGTGTTCAATCTTACGTTTAATGGCACGCGCCAATGATGGCGAAACACCGGCCGATGAAATGGCGATTTGTACATCGCCGCGCTTGATGGTGGCGGGAAAAATAAAATCACATAATTCGGGCGTGTCCACTACATTGACGATTTTGCGCTGGTCCTTGGCATCCCTATAAATGCGTTCGTTTAATGCATGATCATCGGTTGCGGCGATAATAATTGTAGCGCTGCTGAGTTGTGATGTAGCGTATTCAGCTTCCACAAAGCTGCCGTCGGTTGCTTCAAGTAAAACTTTAAGTTCGGGGAGAATTTCACGTGCCGCAACATGCACTTTTGCGCCAAGACCTGTGAGTGTTTCGGTTTTTGACAGCGCAATGTTTCCTCCACCAATAATGGTGAAGCGGGTCGTTGGGCCCAGTTTGAAAAATAGTGGTGCGTAACTCATTAAAAACCCCGTAAAGGTGACGGCAAGTTATCGGTTAAATAACTGCGTCACAAAAGCAGAAAATACAAAAAACGGGGAAGTTTTAAGGATGTGTTGCAAGACGAAACGCTTGCAAAACGCTGATAGACTTTCCCGCTTAAAATGCGCATTTTTCAGGCAGATGAAACCATCAAAATACGGGGGGTCTACAGCTTTTATTCGCCGTTCGCTCTATTCCGCACATGCAGAACAACCACTCGGGCGAGGCCAGTTACACGTACTGACGCTGTAGCGCTTTAGCACTTGTTGACGCGGTTGCAAGCTGCCCCTCAAATCCCGCGGCTGGGTTTTACCCCAACGAATGAGCAATAAATAGGCAGCCAATTCCCTTTCGTCAAGAGAAAATGAAAACACATTTGACATTCAAATCCCCAATCAACTAGTATGAATTCAAGAACGCTGTCTCATTAGCAGCTTCTTCGCGGGATTTGATGGAGCTTAAAACCTCCCTTATTGGACAGCTTGCACCGCGTAAAATATTCGCTAAAGCGCATGGCAATCGTGAAAAACGCCGTGGTCCTGATGAGTTAGGAACGGGTTTATGACGAAAGCACATTTGCTTCCATCACCATCGCTGCCAGATTTCGACCCCGCACGTTTGCCCGGCAAACGCGTGCAACTTGGCATACATGAACCCTTGAAACTGGATTGTGGCGGCAGCCTTTCCAACTACTACGTGTCCTATCAAACTTATGGCACACTGAACCCTGATAAAAGCAATGTAATCCTTATCTGCCACGCCTTAACCGGCGATCAGTATGTTGCAGAAAACCACCCCGTGACGGGTAAGCCTGGCTGGTGGGAGATCATGGTTGGGCCGGAAAAGATCATCGACACCTCTAAATATTTTGTGATTTGCGCGAATATTCTTGGCGGTTGCATGGGCAGCGAAGGACCGCGCAGCTTAAATCCTGCAACGAACAAAGTATGGGGATTGGATTTTCCAATCATCACCATCAACGATATGGTGCGTGCACAAAAAGCGCTGATTGACCATTTAGAAATTCCGCAAATTTTCTTGGTCATCGGCGGTTCATTGGGGGGTATGCAAGCACTGTCATGGGCAGCGCTTTATCCAAACCATGTTTTTGCATGTGCGGCGATTGCCACATCATCACGCCATTCGGCGCAAAACATTGCGTTTGGCGAAGTTGGTCGCCAAGCCATTATGGCTGACCCGTTATGGCATCAAGGCCTGTATTTAAAGGAAAAAGAGCGCCCCGCTGCCGGGTTGTCGGTCGCGCGTATGGCAGCGCACATCACCTATTTGTCGGAAAGCGCATTGCAACGCAAATTCGGTCGCCGCTTACAAGATCGCTCCGCCGTGTCATTCGGTTTCGATGCGGATTTCCAAGTTGAATCCTATCTGCGTCATCAAGGCGAAAGTTTTGTCGAACGCTTCGATCCCAACTCCTATCTCTATATCACCCGTGCGATGGATTATTATGATCTCGCTGATGATCTGGGCAATGGTACACTCGCCAAGGCTTTCACAAAAAGCCCAACGCGTTTTCTGGTCGTCAGCTTCACCAGCGATTGGTTATTCCCGTCATCCGAAAGCCGCACATTGGTAAAGGCACTGACCGGTGCAAACGCCGATGTCAGCTATATCGATATTGAATCCGATAAAGGCCATGACGCGTTCTTGCTCGATGAACCGGAATTTCACCGCCAACTGGCAGGTTTCATCGAAGGCTGCGAAGATAAACGCAGCAGCGTTGCAAAATCTGCTGCGCAGCTCTCCAGCGCATTGCCCGAAGAATTGCAAATGATTGCGGATGAAGTGCCTGCCAACACCCGCGTGCTTGATGTGGGCTGCGGTGATGGCACATTATTGAAATGGCTGATCGACCATAAAAACGTGCGCGGTTTTGGGTTGGAATATGACCGCGAGAAAGTTCAAAACGCGGTTGCCAAAGGTTTGGGTGTTATTCAAGGCGATGCGAACGCCGATTTGCAAACTTACCCTGACAATGCCTATGACGTGGTCATTCTAAACCGCACCCTTTCGGAACTACCCCGACCACTGGAAATCCTCCAGCAGCTGCGCCGCATCGCGCCCACGGTCATTGTTAACGTCGCCAATTTTGGCCATTGGCAGGCACGTCTGCACTTTGCCCTGCTCGGGCAATCGCCAAAATCACCGTCTTTGCCCTATGATTGGTACAATTCGCCCAATATTCGCTTTTGTACGCTTGACGATTTCCGCAAATTCGCCAAAGAAGGTGATATGCGCATTAAAAAATCCATCCCGCTTGATGCGGTTGGTAAACCCCTCACCGGGTTGCTTGCTAAACATGCAAATTTATTTGCCTCACAAGGGCTTTACATACTTTCAAGGTAACACGCCACGCTAACCATTTTATTTTTAACTGAAGGAGAAGACTATGACCAACTCGAAACACCCCGAAACACTGGCACTGCATGCAGGCCATCGCAGCGACCCGACAACCGGCGCGGTTGCAGTTCCCATTTACGCAACCACAGCCTATGAATTCAAAGATACCGAACATGCCGCAAACCTGTTCGCGCTGAAAGAACTGGGCAACATCTACACCCGTTTGATGAACCCAACCTGCGATGTGCTAGAAAAACGCCTTGCCGCAATTGAAGGCGGCGTTGCAGCCCTGACCCTCACCTCCGGCCAATCGGCATCGGCATTTGCCATTCAAAACATCGCCAAGGCTGGTGATAACATCGTGTCCTCAACCGATCTCTACGGCGGCACATACAACCTGTTCAAAAACGTGCTAAAGGATATGGGCATCGAAGTGCGCTTTGCAGACCCGGCAGATCCTGAAAACTTCCGTAAATTGACCGATGCACGTACCCGCGCTTACTACGCAGAAACACTGCCAAATCCAAAACTGGAAGTATTCCCGATTGCAGAAGTGGCAGCCATTGGCCGCGAACAAGGCATTCCGCTTATCGTGGATAACACCGCCGCCCCCATCATCTGCAAACCCATCGAACATGGCGCAGCAATTGTTGTCTATTCATTGACCAAGTGGATTGGTGGTCACGGCAACGGCCTTGGCGGTATCATCATTGACAGCGGTAACTTTGACTGGGAAAAATTCCCGCAACGTCAACCTGCACTCAACACCCCTGACCCGTCATACCATGGCGCCGTGTGGACACAGGCCGTGAAAGGCATTGGCCCTGTTGCCTATATCATCAAGGCACGCACAACCTTGCTGCGTGATTTGGGATCGGCACTTGCACCATTCAACGCATTCCTGATTTTACAAGGCCTAGAAACCTTGCCATTGCGCATGCGCGCGCATTGCGAAAATGCGGTGAAGGTAACGGAGTTCTTGAAAAAGCACCCCGCCGTTTCCCGCGTTATTCATCCATCCATCGCGGAAGGTAAGTCCAAGGAACGCGCTGCGAAATACCTGAAAGGCGGAAATGGTTCGCTTATCGGCTTTGAACTCAAAGGCGGTGTTGAAGCAGGTAAAAGCTTCATCGATGCATTAGAACTGGCATACCACGTTGCCAACATCGGCGATGCACGTACGCTTGCTATTCATCCAGCATCCACAACGCACAGCCAGTTGAACGCAAAAGAACAACTGCTGACAGGTGTAACGCCGGGTTATGTGCGCTTGTCCATCGGCATTGAACACCCCGATGACATCATCGCGGATATTTCACAAGCCCTGGACAAAGCTGCGAACGCAAACGTGAAGAAAGTGGCGTAGCTAGTATTTTTTTGATAAAATCAGACGCCCATATTGGCAACAATATGGGCGTTTTTTTTGCTTTGTTATCAATCAAACCAGTTTCAATTTGAGATAATTTGATTTCTAACTTAAGCGCTTAGAAACCAAACATTAAATGACGCGCAACCTATCAAACATAGAATTAAATGATTGTTTGATAAGGAAATTTAAGTGGCGCAAACCGAAGCCGAATGGCTTGCACTGATAGAACGATATAGAAACGGTGATCGTACGATCCCGATTGAGAATATTCATCTGCAAATTGCCGCAGCACCAAATTTTTATTCGCAGCGTTATGCCGCCAATGTTTTAAAAAAACTTGGCGAAGCAAATCCGCAATCGTTCTGGGGAGACCGGGCTGCCAAAGCTGTCATGGAAAGACTTGCAACCCTTCCTTATGGCCGTGATGTTCTGGTTGCAATAGCCAATGCACATCGGCTTAGTTTTGCTCGCACGAATTCGGATAATCTTGATGCTCTGCTTGTCAACCCCGCCAACCAAAGACTTGCCATAGAAATCGCGCGCGCCGACCCGCAAAGCGTGTTTTATAGCTTTGCGCTTGAACGCGCACCACTTGCACACCGCATTCCCATTTTACAGGCCGCAGCGCAACAAAATCCTATTGCAGCGTTAAGGCTGTTTCGCGCAAATGATAACAACGCTGAACAACTAGAAATCCAACGCGCTATAATCGGGGCAATCACACCTGAGAATGCCATGGCGTATCTAGAACGTGATCCCGCTGCCGCTGTTTTTAACCGTAGCGCATTACGCAGCCTTCTATCTGATCAGCAGGTCCAGCAAGCCATGGAACGGGTTGCGCGAACGGATCCAGCACTTTTAACTGGTTATCCCGATATTGTTCGTCAACACAATTTAACGGAAATAATACGTACAGCATCGCCGGAAGTCTGGCAAAACTCCATTTCACGCCATGCCTATTATGTTCTTCGTATGCGTCCAGATGATTTATCCATTCCATGGCCCAACGCGGAAGAAATGTTTAAACAGGCTGCTGCGGCAAACCCAAGAGAAGCACTAAGAATACTGGACGATCAAAGTCACCCCTATCGCGCAGCGGTGATGCAGGCTTTTTCAAGTAATCCGCAAAAAATTGATGCGATAGTAAATGATCGATCCCAGTCCCTTAGGTATTTATCCGGCTACCATTCGATGTTACCTGAAGCTGGCTTGGCACGCTTTGAAACGCAGGTTCTGGAACGGTTAAAGACCGATCCCACAGCCATTCGCGATATTGCGACATATACGGGCCCTCGCGGGGAGCGTTTGTTTGAACAAGCATTCCAACAAAATCCTTATAATTCATTTTTATCATTATCGCGTGAAGGGTTGAGCGGTGAACGCCTAGCCCAGTTCGAACGATAGGTCGAACAGAACAAGGATGCAATTAATCGCGGTCATGTCTCATCAGTCATGGAATCCCTCGTAAGGGATAACCCAGCAGAGCGATTGCTGACACTTGATCAACGCACGGTGAATGGCCGCGTTGTAATTGGCGTCACACCCAATGAACAGCGTATGCTTGAATTGGCCATACCAAAGATCATGGCAGATCATAAACTTAATGAAGCCGACGCGCGGCGATTAGCCAGCGAATACGTGCAGCAACATTTCCGTCAACCGCCAACGACACTTCCAAATCTCTCTGTGTTTCCGGGTAATCGTGTACAGCCCAACACTACAACCTTGATGATTTCGCCAGAAGATCTTTCCGCTTCTACAACCGAAGTTATCAATCGAATGGTATCTCATGCTGCACTTGCTGAAGCTATTCGCCAAAATGGTGGGCGCGTTGAAGTCCTAAAAGGTCCGGATCATCAAGGATCCGGCATCGAGCTATGGACGCGTGATTCATACCTTCGTGTGGGCAATCAAATACTCTTTCCCAATAACACGACCGGCGAATACAGCGGCAAGAAAGATGAAGATATGCGCCGCGATGCTGCGGCACTGACACAATTCTTTGGCCAGCGCGGAATAAAAACAACCCAAACCGACATCCCTTTCCAGGGCGGTGACATGATGGTTGATGAGCAGCGCAAAATTATTTTGTACGGCATGCAGCCTGGCGGTAATCGTGAGCAATACGAACAAAATGCGGCGCGTTTACAGCAATTAACAGGCTATCGCACAGTGGTGGTCGAACGCTCCGGATACCGGACGCAAATCGGTGATGCAAAAGATCAAACACTCTACCATCTTGACCTGATTACATCTGTGCTACCTAACGGACGTCTAATGGTATTTCCGCCAGGCCTAACGGCGCGCAGCATGGAAGACCTTCGGAAAATTTATGGCAATAATATAGTCACGATACAAAATGGCGAAGAGCAAACGGCGGTCGCAAATGCGACCTATGTCGGCAATGTGATGATTGCCAATCAGGTTCCAGAGCGGCTTCGCGCTGAATTGCTGAAACAAGGCATTCGAGTAGTATCTGCAAGCGATATTGGACCAAACATCAATTTTACATTTGGCCAAGGCAGTGTACATTGCCTGACCAACGAAATCCCGACAAGCACACCTAGTGCGACGCCAACATCAACACCAAGTCGCCGGGCTGATGCAGATAAAGATCGCAGCGGGCTACGCTTTAGCGAATTACAGGATTACAAAGCCACGGGAACGCCATCACTTCCTGCGCTTCCGACGGCAAGCATTGCTGCATTACCTACAGAAATAATTACACCTAGCGCTAGCACCAGTTCAACTCCGAGTTCAACACCAACAGCAGTTCCAACTTCCAGTCCAAGCGGATCGCCAAGTTCATCGCCTGCCGCATCCAGCTCACCTACAAGCACACCTACGGTAGCCAAAAAAGCCGCGGCCATAGCTGCACCGGGACGCACAGCTTAGTACACTCCTTGCTCACCATGATTGGAAATCGTTTAAATTTTTCCTAAAGATTTGCTGAAGGTTTTCTTCGCACAAACAGGTGCGAGGTCACATCCATCCGGCCCTTTACCGCCGCCAATCAATACTTCGTCCGAACTGCAAATCGGCGGCATATATTGTGGGCAGGATTCAACGGTTACTTTTTTCTTGCACACGGGGGCGAGCTCGCAGCCATCGCTGCCCATGCCGCCGCCAGCTAATTCTTCATCATCACCGCATAATGGTGGCATGAATTGCGGGCAAACTTTTTGCTTCTTCGCAACCAGAACGCAAAGCTTCAAATCTGCATCACCATACAACTTGGTTCCTGCATATCCTTCAGGACATTCCAGCGCGGTGATGGTTGGCAATGGCTCGCAGCGTACATTGCTGCCGGGGCCTGCCCAATTAAGATACGTGTTTGCATTGCAATCTTGCGGATTTTCAGGCGGGAAGAAAATGGCGCCTTGGGTACCAGTGAAGGCGAATGCATTGCTGCTTAGGCCAATACACATCACCACCATAACCATTAATTTACGAACCATCGATTTCATCAAAATCCCTCCAAAAACCCACTAAAATAACGTGTCGCCCGTATCGACCCTTAAAGCGTAACATCGATGTTTGGTTAACACGGATGCCGAATTACTTTCATTCACATGCGTTTCGCGTTAATCATATTTGACTAATTTCCTGAGCTATAGAACGATACCTTCCATGATTATTTCCTCTGCACTTGATTACCGCGAAGCTGCGCGCCGTAAAGTTCCGCGTTTTCTATTTGATTATGGCGATGGCGGCGCGCAAAGCGAACAGACACTTCGCGCCAATTGTTCTGACCTACAGGAAATCAATCTGCGCCAGCGCGTTTTAAAAAACGTCGCTGATTTATCTACGGATACAGCGCTGTTTGGTGAAAAACTGTCCCTTCCCTTCCTGCTTGGCCCCATCGGGCTTGGCGGAATGTATGCACGGCGCGGCGAAATCCAAACTGCACTTGCTGCGGCCAAGAAGGGCATATCATTTTGCCTATCAACTGTGTCGCTGTGTTCGTTGGAAGAAGTTGCGGCTAAGAGCCCGAAGCCCCTGTGGTTTCAGTTATATGTTTTAAAAGACCGCGGGTTTATGAAAAACATGCTGGAACGGGCACAATCAGCAGGGGTTAAAAATCTTGTGTTTACGGTCGATATGCCTGTTCCCGGCGCCCGTTACCGCGACCGCCATTCGGGTATGTCTGGCGCGTTTGCGCCCGCCAAACGCATGGCGCAAGCAATCATGAAGCCAAGCTGGGCGTTTGATGTTGGGTTGCTTGGCCGCCCGCATGATTTAGGAAATATCAGCATCTATCGCGGCAAGAAAACCAATATCGAAGATTATATGGGTTGGCTTGCTAAAAATTTTGACCCATCTATCAGCTGGTCTGATCTGGAATGGATACGCGCTTTTTGGAAAGGCCCCATGATAATCAAAGGCATTCTTGATCCGGTTGATGCACATGATGCGGTCAGCTTCGGCGCTGACGGCCTTGTTGTGTCCAACCATGGCGGCAGACAGTTGGATGGCGCGCTTTCAACCGCGAAAGCATTACCAGCGATTGTTGATGCGGTCGGAAACAACCTAACCGTACTGGCCGATGGCGGCGTTCGCAGCGGGCTTGATGTGGTTCGCATGTTGGCGCTGGGCGCAAAATCGGTTCTGCTGGGGCGCGCCTATATCTATGCGCTTGCAACCAATGGTCAGGCGGGCGTTGAAAATCTGATTGACATCTTTGCCAAGGAAATACGCACAGCAATGGCGCTGTGCGGCGTTAAGTCTATTTCCGAAATAACGCAGGAAATACTGGTTCATAAGAAATAGGATAATTGAACATCACTTTGCTAATGGTGAATGTACATGCTCGGGCCGCACCCCAAATCCCATAAGCCGCGCCATAAAACCCTGTAATAACGGAACGGCATCAATAATGCGGATCATCAGCGGAATTTTATATGAAGCACCTTGCTTCAATACAGGGCTGATGACGTTATTCTGCATGACCACCTGTAATTGCTGTGTAAACAAAACTGGCCATTCGCGCCGCTGACGTACCTTATCCAGCTCGTGTTCACTAAGCACACCGCTACGTGCCAGTTTGCTGGCCAGAATATTGGCGGTTGCAACCGCATCCTGCACGGCAAGGTTTACGCCCACCCCACCAATCGGTGACATGGCATGGGCAGCATCGCCAATGCACAACAAGCCCGGGCGCGTCCAGCGTTTCAAGCGATTAATTGCCACGGTGAGTAGCTTTACATCTTCCCATGATTTCACATCTGTATGGGTATTCTTCAAAATTGGCACCATGCTGATGACTTCGTTCCGAAATGCATCCAGCCCACGCGCTTTCACCGCTTCAAATTGCCCTTTGGGAATGACATAGGCGCATTGCCAGTAATCCCCGCGGTCAAAAGTTACCATCATTTTCCCTGCATCCATCCGCGCGAAGACATTTTCGCTTTCTACGCCTTTGCTTACTCGAAACCACAACACATCCATAGGGGCGCCAATTTCCGTAACGTCCAGCTTGGCACGCTCGCGTACAATCGAATGCCGTCCATCGCAGCCAATCGTCACATCTGCATGAATATCCACTTCACCATCGGGAGCCATCGCTTTCACGCCTGTCACCACATCACCCGACCATATCAAATCGGTCACATTGGCATTCATAATGACGTTGAGATTTGGAAAGCGTTTGCCGCTTTCGCGCAGGAAGTTCAGAAAATCCCATTGAGGGATAAGCGCGATAAAAGGATGTTTTTCATGCAACCGGCTTAAGTCGGCAATTTGCAACGATGTATCGCCAAACTGCCCAACCATTTTCTGTATCTTTACATGCGGCAATTTCACAAAGCCATCCACAAGACCCAATTCATCCATCACATTAAATGTTGAGGGATGTACCGTATCACCGCGAAAATCACGAAAAAAATCGGCGTGCTTTTCCAGAACAATCGTTTCTACACCCGCCCGCGCAAGCAAATAGCCAAGCATCATACCAGCTGGCCCTCCTCCCACGATGCAGCAGCGTGTAGTAAACGTGGACGCCATGGCTATCCTTCTTGAACTATTCCTTGACTGCTTCCAGCCTGTTTTTGCGGCGGTCTTCACCCTCAAACAGTTCTACGCGTACGCGCCTGTCAGGGCCAACGTAATTTTCGCTCACTACAAACGGGCGCGGCTTTTCAATCACGCGGGTAATACGCGTCGCTAGGCCATCTGCGGAAAACGGCTTAACAAGATATTCCGATATCCCTGCATCTCTTGCGCGTATCACACGATTTTTATGCCCCGAACCAGCAGTCATGATAATCGGCACAAAGCGGTTTCCCGTTTTGGCATTCATGCGAATGCTTTTGGTCAAAATAATTCCGCGATCCGGATTTTGCAGCCAATCGGTTATAATCAGGTCATGATTGATCTTTGTAAACCGTTCAATCGCCTCTTCCGGCGAATAGGCGGCGTGCAAATTCCTGTCTGGCACTTCCAGCATTTTGAGCACGCCCTTGAACAGATTGAACATTTCACGGGAGCTTTCAACGACCAGCACGGAAACTTTGGAAAAATTATATGCCATTACCGGTTTGCTTTGCCTTGTAACGATTGCAAGCAGCAGAAAGTTCCGTGATAAGCGCCGCGCAAGGAGGGGCTTTTTCATCCATCAATCTGGCTTTCAGCACCGCATTAGCAGATGCATGATAGGCAATGATAATTTCCATGATGGTGCTATCCAGCCCTTCAACGGAATCCAGAAAATCGACCACCACATCACTCAGCTTTGAAATGGATGGGTATTTAAAAAAAGTTCCTTGTGCGCGCAGTTGCATAAGCGGGTCAAGAAAACGGGCAAACGCAGAAGGATTGGGATGTATTTTATACTCGTCGATAATGCGTTTTATTTCTTCAATGTATGGCGTTGCGATCGGTATGAAATCCACCGTGTTTTCATCAAGACTTTTTTGCGCTTTGGCCAGCGCTTCGGGCTTGAAACCGCCGCTGCCAACTTTTTCCTTCAGTCTGTTTTTGGTGATAATCAGTTGTGCCATAATCTATCCGAATACGATGGTACGCTAATTAGGAGAGCTATTAGTTTAAGTCATATCGTTAATAATTATGTTAATTGAAGCAGGTGGCCAGTACAATCCGCCGAGTCACGCTTAGTTTTTCAACCGTGGCTTTTTGCGACTGGCAGAACGCGCAAGTTCAATAAAAGCCTTTATATATTTGATATCCATATCGGTTTTCCTGACGCCAAGGAAGATTTGCTTGGCAACGCCGCCGCGCCCCAACCGTACCGGCGTAATGGGAAGCTTTTTCGAATATTCTGCCGCAAGCCAGCGTGGTAACGCCGCCACTCCCCTACCGCTAGCGACCATTTGCAGCATAATATCTGTCGTTTCGATGGTCTTATGCTTTTTCGGGGCAGCGCCTGCTGGCACAAAAAAATGGTTGTATATATCAAGCCGTTCAATCGCGACAGGATAGGTTATCAGCGTTTCATCTGCGAGCTGTTTGGGCAACACAAATTTCTGTTTGGCAAGCGCATGCTTACGGCCAACCACCAATACCTGCTCGTAATCAAATACGGGTTCAAAATGCAGGCCGGGCTTCAATAAAGGGTCCGGCGTTACCAGCATATCTATTTCATAATTGAACAATGCGCCAATCCCGCCGAACTGGAACTTTTGCTTCACGTCCACATCCACATCCGGATAGGCAGCCAGATATGGCGCAATTACTTTAAGCAACCATTGATAACACGGGTGACATTCCATGCCGATACGAAGGCTACCGCGCTGGCCTTTGGCATATTGCTTCATACGTTGCTCGGCATATTCCAATTGCGGCAACATACGATTTGCAAATGACAGTAGATACTGACCTGCCTGGGTTAAGCGTAGGCTTCGCCCTTCCCTGCTCCATACCTGCGTGCCTAAGTGCTGCTCCATCTTTTTAATCGTATGGCTCAATGCAGATTGGGTGAGGTGCAAAGCATCAGCCGCTGCGGTCAGCGACCCCTTGCGGCTCACTTCACGAAGGATATTCAAATGAATACGTTCAAGGCTCATCGGTATGTCCATTTCATTATGAATAAAACTAATTGAATAATGAAATCATATCATTTGTATTCATGGGTTAAAAGCGTAAAATGAATGCACAAATCAACACTAAGTTACTGGAGCGTTTAAGATGGCCCTTACCCATAATCTTGGCTTTCCGCGCATTGGCGCGCAGCGTGAACTGAAATTTGCGCTGGAAAACTATTGGAAAGGCACATCATCCCAGCAGGAACTTTTGAATTCGGGTGCGCAGTTGCGTCTGCTAAACTGGAAAGCACAATCCACACTTGATTGGGTTCCGGTCGGCGATTTTTCATTTTATGATCAAGTGCTCGATACCAGCTTTATGCTTGGTAATATTCCTGAACGCGCGAATAAAATTGGCAACCGCCCGCTGGATAATTATTTCCGTGTTGCGCGCGGCCGCTCTGCAAATGACAGTGAATGCAGTTGTATCCATGCCGGTGAAATGACCAAATGGTTTGACACGAATTATCATTACATTGTTCCCGAATTTACCGCAGACACCGAATTCAAGCTGGATGCATCCATGTTGCTTGAACAAATTGCCGAAGCGCAAAAGGCAGGCATCAAGGTAAAGCCCGTAATTATTGGGCCGATAACCTATCTGTGGCTTGGCAAAACCAAGGGTGGCAGCGATAAACTGAACATCCTCAAACGTATTCTACCGGCCTATAAATCTTTGCTGGAACTATTGGCAAAGGCAGGCGTTGAGTGGGTACAAATCGACGAGCCGGTTCTGGTAACCGAACTAACCCTTGATTGGCAGCAAGCCTTTGTAACAGCTTATCAGAATTTGCGCACCAGCACGCCGCGCATCTTGCTCGCAACCTATTTTGGTCAATTAGAGGATAATCTTGGCCTTGCCTGTTCCCTTCCTGTAAACGGTCTACACATTGATGCAATAAATGCGCCGGGCGAAGTATCACGTGTTGCGGAACGCCTCACACCCGGTAAAATTCTATCAGTTGGCGTAATTAATGGCCGAAATATCTGGAAAACAGATTTGACCTCCGCGCTCGACTGGCTCGAACCTCTGCATAATCTGCTGCAAGATCGGTTATGGATTGCACCATCATGCTCGCTGCTCCATGTACCGGTTGATTTAAACAGCGAACTGCATTTTGATGCTGAAATTAAAGAATGGCTGGCCTTTGCGGTTCAAAAACTAGATGAATTGCAGGTATTGGCAAGCGCATTAAATCATGGCCGCGCCTCGGTGGCTGAAGCACTTTCCCAAAACAAAGCTGCTATTGATAAACGCCGCGCCTCACCACGTGTGCATAATCCATCTGTGAAACAGGCGGTAGCGAAACTTGATACCGCCACAGGCCAGCGCCAAAACAGTTATACAGTGCGCGCACAAAAACAAGCTGAACGACTTAAGCTGCCGCACTACCCGACCACTACCATTGGCTCTTTTCCACAAACCGCTGAAATACGTAATGCGCGCAGCCAGTACCGCGCAGGTAAGCTGGATGAAGCGTCCTATATAAAACTAATGCAAAAAGAAATCGCGCATTGTGTCGTCGAACAGGAAGCGCTGGGGCTTGATGTATTTGTGCATGGCGAAGCCGAACGCAACGACATGGTCGAATATTTTGGAGAACAGCTCGAGGGCTATGTGTTCAGTGCCTATGGCTGGGTGCAATCCTATGGGTCGCGCTGCGTAAAGCCGCCGATTTTATTTGGAGATGTCAGCCGCCGGAAAGCGATGACGGTGAACTGGACAACCTACGCCCAATCGCTGACGAACAAGCCCATGAAAGGTATGCTCACGGGTCCTGTAACCATTTTAAACTGGTCTTTCGTGCGCGATGACCAACCGCGTTCAACCTCGTGTCAACAACTTGCGCTGGCGATACGTCAGGAAGTGCTGGATTTGGAAAAAGCAGGCATCCGCATTATCCAAATTGATGAAGCCGCGCTTCGGGAAGGCTTGCCGCTTCGCCGCGCAAAGTGGAATGAATATCTGAACTGGGCGGTTGATGCCTTCCGCATCGCAGCCAACGGTGTTGCCGATGAAACGCAAATTCACACCCATATGTGCTATTCGGAATTCAATGATATCATTTCATCGATCGCCGAGATGGACGCCGATGTCATTACCATTGAAACGTCACGCTCCGCTATGGAATTGCTGGATGCATTTGAAACCTTCAATTATCCCAATGATATTGGGCCAGGCGTATATGACATTCACTCCCCCAACATTCCTACGCAGGAGCATATCGTACAACTGATGCAAAAGGCAGCGCAGCGCATTCCGCCACAGCGTCTATGGGTGAACCCCGATTGCGGATTAAAAACCCGAAAATGGGATGAGGTTGTACCGGCGCTGAAAAACATGGTGGATGCTGCTAAAACGCTGCGGCAATCCGTACGCAAAGCTGCGTGATATGGATAATTCCAGACGTTTATATCGCTGCAAATAATGCTGCTGGCGCATCACCTAATGCGCACGGGTTTGCATGTATTCCACAAAAAACGGTTAGAACTTCACGCCCCAGAATGATGTCGCGCCAGTGAAGTTCTTTGTATGCTGAACTTCATAACGCGTTACGCCATCAATACCCTTCGATAGGCCGAAGCGAATTTTGCCAGCCGATGTGCTCCATTCACTAAAGCGACGAAGGATGGATGTGGTCGGCAATGCGCCAACGCTATCCACACCGCTATCATATTCGCGTGACGGTTTGCCATAGCTTGCAATCAGCTTGTCGCGAATACGCGCATAATGTTCCTGCATTTGGGAGACATTGCTCATATTATCAATATCAAGAATAAGCGCGCTACGCTCCAGCTTGCCTTGGTTGACGCCTAAAACTAAACGCTGGCGCAAATCAACGGGCAGCAGATTGGCTTCGTACACAACCGCATTCGATGTGGTCACACCGCCTGAAATACCAGCGTTTTTCACGCGTGCTTGCGCATCGCTCTTGCTGATGCCGGGGTCAAGCGTTGCGAGTAATTCAGGGGAAGCTTCGGTTACACCGCCAATATCCGCGCCGGTGACAACAGGGTTGCGGTGTTCATTTGCCGCCATGTTTTCCGTGCTGCCTGCTGGTTTGAAGAAGTGATAGGTATAATACGCGCCAATACGTGTTGCGGTTGTGCCGCCACCAATATCAACTGCGCGGTCAAACACTGCGCCGGTTACGCCGAATTCGTGTTCATCCCGTGTGTAACGGTAATCAAGGCTCATATTCTGTGTACGGTCATCCGTCTGGCCCGTCACCGAACGGTCTTGGAACAATACATTATATCCAAAATCTAAACTGTGGTTGGCGTTGGCAAGATGCATAGCAAAGCTTGGCGCGACATCGAACTGGTTATCAATCTTGCCGGTATAATCGCGGAAGATAAGGCCGGGGTGAATATTCCCGCTCCACTCGTTATAATTGAATGAATAAGTTGCGCCTGCGCCCCATTGCATCATATCGAAATCGCGGTTGATAGCCGTCTGGTCAGCACGGTCTTGGAAGCCCCAGAGCACATTCCCTGTCCAGCTTTCATTTATCGGCTTGCTTGCTTCCGCGGCGATCGAATGCAATTGGAAACTGACGGTCTTGAGCTGGTCTTCAATGCTTTGCTGATAGACATCTACGCGGCCCGATACATCTGGCGCCCACGCGCCAAGGATTGGGCCATTTAATGTTGCACCAAATAATTCGGTATCCTGAATATTGGTATTGGTATGGATGCCATCAGCATAATGATGCGCACGACCACGCAGCGCCATACCATTTTCAAAACGCCAGCCCAGATTACCTTCAATGCCCTGATGGTCAGGCGTAATCAGTGCGTGTGCCGGGCGGAAATCCTTGCCGTAATCTTCAAAGCGGAAACGGTAAGACAGCGGCTTTACTTCCGTGCTGCGACCATTGATTTCGGTATAATACCCCTGCCCGCTTTGATCACGGTTATTGGTTGGCGTATTTGTGTCGCCATTGAAATTGGCAAGCTCTGCTTCGATATCCAGTCGTTCTGAACCCCAATGGATATTATCTTTGTTCCACGCAATGCTTTCGACAACTTGTTGCGCCTTGTTCAGAATAACGCCGCGGCCCATTGGCGGAGCGCCATTTCGGTAGTTGTAAACAGCGTTAAATGCCACACGGCCCAACGTATCGTTTTTAATCAGCCATGATGCGCCCGTTGAATTATCAACTGCATCATCAATACGGCGCCATGACGGATTACTTACGCCCGAAAACAACACAACCGATTGGTCGGTAAACCAACTGGAATCCGGCTGCAATTCAACCTGTGCGCCTTTGAGTGATTGCTGTTCAGTGCGATAGGATAGATTGGCGAAATAATCGCCGCCTTCCACGCGGTACGGCACAGCGCCATTACCGTTTTCATAAAACAGATTGGCGCGCTCCGGCACAAAATCATAATCGCGGCTGCGGTAACGCGAACCGTTTACCAAACCCGAAAATGATGCGCGCATTTTTTCATATGGCGAAAATTGGCGTGATGCGTTGCCATCGAACTCATCATACCATTGGTGCCCGTAATCAGGGTAAGGCGAAGCCGCTTTATTACCATCAACCGTATAATGGTCATAACGCGCGGTGTTATTAAATTGCAAATCCCAGTCTTTATAATCTTCGGCATGCGCCGTGACTGCTAGGGTGACAAGGGATGCAGAAAGGAGAAGCAGCTTACGCATTAAATAGCTCCCTTCTTAATCGGTTGCGTGATTTTTAATATATACTCCACCGTGCCATCGGCTGTTTTGGCAGCAAGATTAGGATCGGTGAATTGAATTTGCGTACGTGCAATCACGCTAACGCGGCTAACGATATTGCTTCCATCGGTAAACTGCTGCAGCGTGTTAAGGTTTTGAATGGCAAGCACCGTTACCTTCGCATCGCGCTGGGCAAAGGTTGAAATCGTATCCATAAGGCGTTCCTTGTTGTGGAACTTTTCACCTAGGTATTTTTCCAGCTGCGGCGTATTCCAGCTCGCCATGATTTTTTCAACCGCCTGCCTGACCAACGCGCGGTCAACCATTTTCAGCGTTTCAACTTCCTGTGCGCCTGCTGGTACAGCGCCCTTGCGGTTGATGCGATTAATATCACGGAATTCCGATGCGCTAGCTGGTAATGTAAGCACCATCAGCAAAGCAAGTAAGATTGAAAAATGGTTCATGATTGCCTCTTACTGGACGGTAACAGTTGCGGTGAAGGAAAGCGGTGTCGGCGTTGCGCCCACCGTTGCCGTGAAGTTTACAGTAATACTATAAGTACCCGGTGTAGGGGATGAGCAGTTGAAGAAGGATTCAAACTGCGGGGCCGTACCGCCGCTACCCGATGGCGAACTGATAATACGTGATGTACCGCTACCTGATGTCGAAACACCAGAAATGGTAACATTGTCGCCAGCTGTTGTGCGTACGACCACATTCGAGAAAGGTGTTGGGCATGCGGTTGAACCCACCACATGCACCACACTGATTGACCCGCTTGATACAAATGGCTCATGCGGATCAGCTGGAATAACTGGCCCGCTGCTACCACCGCCGGAGGAGATAATGGGCGCAGCACCACGGTTGAACGTATCTTCCACTGCTCTGGGGTCGAGCGGGTTAGTGCCGGTAACTAAATGCACCTCTTCCACTTCAACATTCGCGCTGCCAGAACCTGGTACGACCATCACATGGCCGTCTTGAACAAGGCCACATTTCTTTTCGCAGTTTTTGAGTGCTCTTTGCGCGGCATCACGTTCTGCAATGGCTGCATCTTTATCAGCAACCAGTTTTTGGCGGTCACTATTGTATTTAGCAATAAGTGCATCATTTTCTGCCTTAATTGATTTAAGTTTATTTTTCGCATCAGAGATGTCTTTCTTCAAGTCTTCAGCATGCGCCCTTGCAGTTTGTGGATTGGTTGGCACACCTGAATTCGCTACGTTAAATACTATATTGATGTATTCTTGATATGCTCGTTGTGCTTCATCTGCCTCACGCTGCGCATCCGCCCGGCGATCATCGATTGCCGCCTTGTCGGATTTATAAGTTGTTTCAAGTTCTTTAATTGCGTCTTCTACAGCAGCGACCTTGTCGATTGCATCTTTCACAGCCTGAGCATTATCGATGCAAGGCTGGCATTTTGCGCGCGGTGCTTGGGTTTGGCCGCCAGTAGTTCCGCCGCCTGTAGCTGTACGACCGCCCCCGGTTGCTCCACCTGTTGCACCCGTACCGCCACTGGTTGTTCCGCCGCCAGTACCCGTGGTTACCCCGGTGCCACCGCCGCCTTCAGTAATTGGTTCTTTGGCTTTCTTCTTTTTACCGCTGCGGCAATCATCCATGCACTGTTCCCATGCACGAACCGCATCGTTATAAAGCTTTTGCGCATCGCCCTCTTCGTTCAGTGCATCACCAACAGCCTTCATTGCAGCATCCAATGCTTTATTGGCAGCATCGGTTGCTGCCTTGGCTTCGCGCTCACGCGCTTCGTATTGGGATAATTCTTCCTGATATGAATTTTCATCAAAATCGGTCGGACCGCCATCGCGGATGCCGGAAAGATGCGCAAGCTCCGCTTCCTTCGCTTGCTTTTCTGCGCGTAGCTGGTTGAACTTCGCTATCGCTGCGCTTTGCAAATTACCGATGTTATCAAGACGCTGATGCGCAGCTTTGGCTTTTGCCTTTGCGCTATTTAATGCGGTTTGCGCTTTGGCTAAATCTTCACGTGCTGCTGCTAAATCGGCGCGCGCTGCTCGTGCAGCACGGTTTTGTGTTGTGCGGTTTTCGTCTCGCTCATAAGACTGTACCGTCGAATTCGCCAACTGGTTGGCGGCGGTAGATGCCTTGGCAGCCTCCTGCACTTTGGCTTCGGCTTTGGCCACTTCTTCTTCTTGATATTTTAGGTTTTCATCTGCTGTTTCTGCTGCTTGTTGCAATTCGGGGATGGATGCGGTTAAGCGTGCGTGTTCTGTCTGTTGGTCAGCCATGCCTTTAGTAAGCTGAGCAATCTCCGCTGTCAGTTCACGGATTTTTCTTTTGCGCTCTTCGTCCTCTTTATCTCTTTTCTTTTTTGAAGCATCGCGTTTTTTGTCTGCTTCACTCATGAAACGGTATTTGGCCTGCGTTGCCTCTTTTTCTTTTTCATTGGCTTCGCGCTGCGCCTTATCCGCAGCAGATTGAGCGGCAATAGCAGCGTTCACCTTTGCCCGCAATTCCGCTAATGGCTTTTTAAGTTCGTTTGCTCTGTCTGCTAGCGGATTACATTCCGGACACATTGTGCTCTGCACTTGCGCAAAGGCAGGCACGGCCCCCAACATCATCAACAAAGCAAAAAAGAACGAAGCGAACAGCAAGCGATTGGGACGACGTTGGGTCATGCGCAGAGTCTCTTGGTTGGTGAGATTGTGGCAAGACGCTATATGAGGGTAAGACAAGTGTAAATGTACAAAAGGCCGTCTCGTAAGTAGAACGACCAGTCAATGTTGCAAATCTACCGAGAACCCACGGCTAGTTTTTTAAGCAGACGCAGAAATATCAACGGGTTAATGCAGAAGCCTCAACCGCAACGCGAAACGACTATCAGTGATTGTATGGAAGTTAGTTTGTTGTTTGCGAGATGGATTTGAACCACTCAATCCGCAGGGATTGCGCCTGAGGGTTATGAGCCTCCGTTTGGTTCAAATCCTTCAATCACTCTCAACTATCCAGGCATCTGTGCAGGTGCTACGAATGCAGCTTGATGAATGACGGTTGGTAAGATTGGCACAAAGGGGACTGCTGCTTCACCAGATTGCTTACGCATGGCTATCTGATTGATGGCAACCTCTATCACACGGTTGAGCAAATGCTCTTTGGTATCAAACGAAATACCAAGCGATTTGGCAGCATCACTCAGATCACAGGTCTCCTTCAATAGCAGTTGCTGCGATGCTTCAGGCCATTTTGCAAACCATACTTGCGCAAACACATCCATGTCCCCATCGCCTGTCGCTTTGGCGAATGCTCTCAAAGCTGGATTAGTAGATTTCTGCGCAAGCCTACGCAGTAACCGCGCCAGATAACGACGATTTCGTTCTGAATCATTCCTATTGCTGGCTACACATGCATGACAGCCATTGGATGAATGCGAGCCAGCCGGCCCCGTCCCGCACAGCATGTAGCCAGCCGCACCAAGTGTGAAGTTTTCTGGCAAGGGAATGTTCTTTGAAACTGATAGCGTCATGAATTCGCCAGCATAGCGCTCATAGACTTTGGAAATGCTTGTTTCCAAAGCTTGATCTGACGTTGGAGTACTCAGAAGTCGCAAGCCATCCCACGTAATCTCGACCTTGCCTTTCTGAAGGTCGTCTAGCAGCATTCGTTTGGCGACAATCCGTTCCCTGTCCATCCGCTCCAGCTGAAGATCAATAACCGGCTGCGCTGCAAAGGTGAGCATGGCAAAGCTGCCCAGAGCAACGCCAACTTTATACCGCCATGTCGGCACACGCCGCCGGATATGGTCAGCCTTACGTTCCGCGAATAATGCCGGCCCCCATTCGCGTTCAAGCGAATGGGTTGGCGTATCGGGCTTTGTAATACTATCTAACATATTACTTCACATCGATCGCGATACTGGTTCCGCCTCGTACAAAGGTCATTGGACGGGTCGGGCCAAGACGCTTTAGCGCATTTTCAAAATACGTATCCGCCGCAGCTGGCTCCAACAACACAGGTTCGGCAAAATTGTTAGGTTTAGGGTGGCGCGTAAAGCCACGATCAAAACAATTGAGAAGATGTGGCGGTTGACCATCCATCGCAATCAATACATCGTTTAACTCATTGCAATGCACGCGAATTTGCTGCTTATCATCCAGTTCATAGGCAACCAGACAACAAAATCCATTCGTGCCTGTAAACTGAAACACACGAAGATTGGAATTTATACCTTCTATCTCCGTAAAGACACGCTGTTTAAAACGGCCATCATTATAAAGTCCGGCCACGCTCTTCTTTCCTTCGGCTACATCCATAACAGCGTCTTGAAGCACATCAAACATGTCAACTTTTTCAGTTGGCAATTCGCCAGTGTAAATTGGCGGGGTAATTTGGTTTAGAGCATGGGTCATAATTATTCCTTTTCTATTGTTTGGGTTAAAATAAAATTATGCAGCGTTCGCTTGCGGAGCAGATGCACGCCTTGTGCGCCTGCCAAACTCGCGTTCTCCTTTCGGTGCTTGACTTTCAGGATTTGCTGCATTTTTTGCTAAGTCACAGGTACAAATTATTCCGCAACTTTCACGAAACTCTGGTCCAATATTACCTTTTGTTACGGGCTTTTCAGCTTTCTGTTCTGTAGCATTACCTGTTGCCGCAGGTAGATTACTTGGCGTAGTCACGCGTGCGCTTGGTGTCTCGCCTGCCTTGCCGCACTTACAAACAGCTTCTCCACAGCTGCCGAATTCCTTGGCAACATTGGGGGTAGTTCTTTCAGGCTTCTTATCATCTCCTTCCGGTGATGTTGGTTGTTGTCGGTTAATAACTTGGTCGGGTATGCCAACAGGTGGTGCTTCGTTTGGCTTTGCAGGCGTTGTGCGAGCACGCGGCTCCGTACCGCGCGCTGTTGGGCTGTCGTTGTCGGCATACACCATGCCATCTGGCAGATTTTTTGGGGCAGCGTTACCTAGCTGATCAATCTGGTGAGGTGGTTGCCCGGGTTGTGTACCTTGTTGCGATGGAAGGCGTCCCCTTACACTGTCAACAGGCGCAGTTGCTTTTCCAGCTTCAACATGCGCTGCTGCACGCTGAGCATCTTGTAGGCGTGGAGTTTCTTGCGGTTGACCCGCCTGTGGCTGCACTGGCCCTTGAACATCCGTAATCGGCTTCGCCTCAACCCGATTGGTATTTGCATTTCCCGTGGAGACCTTAATATCAGTGCTTTGTTTAATTTCAGTCGGTTGATGTTTTGGCTCTTGAAGTGCTGTGTTCTGAACTTCCGGTTTGGTGGTTTGGGTAACCACAGCGGTAGTATGTGATGTAGGCTGTGCTGGCGCGGTGTCTTGAAGTGCGGATTTTGCATGTTCCTGCGTTGTAGTGACTTGCACAGTGTTTACAGTCTGGTCAGCTGCACTTTGAATTGGCTCTGCATGCTTGATCGTCTGTTCAACAACGTGTTGCACTGTTTGCTGAATAGGCTGTTGCGTCTGTGGCACGTGCTGCGCTGTTTGTTGCACAGCCTGTTGTGGTGAATGCTGAACAACTTGAGGTATAATTGATGGTTGTTGGACAACGTGCGATGTACTCTGCGCAGCTGCGTACTGAACTGTAGCCTGCCCCGTTTGCGCCAGCGTGGTTAGCACAGGCGCTTGCTTTACCGTGTTTGATACAACAGTAAAGCGCTGTGTCGTTGTGGGCGTAACATTTGCACGTTCAGGCGCGGTAATTGCTGTCTGCCGCGCTTCAACTGGCTTCATGATCGGCTGTTGTATCGCGCGAAAACGGTTATCATTCTTGGCTGGTGCTACAGTGTGTTGCACGCGTGCGGCTTGATTGATATTCGACGCGCCAACAATTCGTGTATGGATTTGCTCGGAACGCGTAGGCGTTAGTACTATAAAATGTCGCGTTACTTTTACGGGTTCAGTACCAGTTGTAATTTCCAGTGGCTGCCCCGCAGCGTCCTTATTTGCCAGCAGCTTTAATGGAATTTTGAAACGCGTTTCCGTTTTAATCGGCGCATCGTTTCTTGCCTCGATGTGCAATTGCGTTTTAGCGTTTTGTGTTTGGATAAGAGCTTGGCGCATGATGGGAAGCTGCCGCAGCTCTTTCACCTGCACCGCCATGGCCTGTGCAATTTTGCGTATTTCGGGCGGATTCGCCGCTGTATTCAATCTATTCAGCTGGGTTAGGATTGACTTCAATGCCTCAGCAGGGATTGGCTTTCCTTCTTTTTGAGCTTGCGTTACTTGCTTTGAAAATTGCTCCAGCTTCACGCCAAGCTTTTGCACCTGTTGCACCTTGGCATTCAACCCGCCCATTTGCTTGCCAACCGCCTGTGATGTGCCCAACATATCAGTTGTCGATAGCATCACCATCACGGCTTGCAGATATTTTAGCCGTTCGATAACGCGGTTAATGTGGTCCATCTGGCTTCTACCATCCCGCAAATCGCCGATAGTTACGGCATAATGTTCATCCCCGATGGTAATTTGCTTGGCATTATCCGCATCCATATCAAGGATGTCTTTGGTAACAACTACACTAACAATTTGCGTATCACGCTTGGCGGCATATTCGGCAACCGCGCGTTTCGCAAAACGAGCCAAATCTGAATTGTCATGAAAATGACGATCTAATTTGCCGAGCACCGTCACCACCTGCCCCGCTGATTGGAAACAAACAGCCGCAGCGTTGTTTCCAGCATCTGCGCCGGTCGGCTCGATATCGTGATGTAAGGCTGGTGCAGATATTGCAACAGACATGATGAAACCTATTGGAATTTTTTGAAGACGGCATGCGGGCGAGCAACCGCGGGTAGCGAACGCTCAAGCGGTCATATCCGCATGCGATGATGATGTATGCTTAGGTATATGCCGGCGGCGCGCGCGGGCTGGCAACCGTATGGTGCGGTTTGCTTAGGAACAGTTTCTGAAACGCGATAAGGCGTTCAGGAACCAAAAATATTTCGGGAATTAAAAATACTGAAATGGGAGCAGTAACAGCATGGGGCGCCCAACCAAATGGACAGAAGTCAGATGTCGCGTGGTGCGATTTTGCTGGCGCGGTTTTATCTACGCTATCCACCAACTTTTCTTCAAAACCAGATGCCGTACAGATGGTAATTTTAACAACACCCTTCTGCAAAGCCTCCATATCCGGCATGTAACCAACGGGTATAAAGCCCTTCAGCAATACCATCAACATCACAAGCATTGCTATTCCTTCATTGATGAAGGTTGCACGGCGCATGCGGGTTATCAGTGAAATCGACGGGGCATTCATAATAGGCTTTATAAGCCTAGTGAATAAAAACGGCAATATGCGACCATATTGCTGGAATCTAAAAAAGATTTGGTTGCGGGAGATGGATTTGAACCAACGACCTTCAGGTTATGAGCCTCCTTCCAGATAGCCGATATCAATGACTTAGCCTCGATTTGTGCCAGGCTTGTGCCACGGAACCCTCAGTAACGCGTTGTTGAGACCGAAAGCCGTCGTCTTCCATGAGAGCGGTGCGCGTCGTGCAGTTCCGACAAAAATGACTCCATGCGCAGCTGTTGTTGCTAGCTCACGCTCTCGGCAAGATGGCTGTGCATGCAGTCAAAGATTCTTCAGATCGATGTTCGCCTCCGTTGGAATTTCGTGCGTATCGCCGCGCTCGCGCTGTGCAGCTGGATGATCGCGTCATGCGGCGTGGTTCACTCAAAACCGTCACAGTCGGTCTTCGTGATTGATGGTGACACAGTGCAAAGTGATCATCATCATTATCGCCTGCTTGGCTTCGACACTCCGGAAGTTGGCCCTCGTGCTCACTGCGCAGAGGAGGATGCATTAGGCAAACGTGCGAGCGCGCGTCTTCATGAGATCGTCGAGGCTGGAGAGATCAAGCTCGTAGAGCATCCCTGCACTTGCCTGCCCGGCACCGAAGGGACTTCAACGTGTAACTACGGCCGACGTTGCGCAGTCCTTCTGTCACACGGAAAGGACGTCGCGAAGACATTGATCGAGGAAGGTCTTGCCCGGCCTTATATTTGTGATGGCGAGCATTGCCCACAACGTAGCGATTGGTGTCACTGACTCAAAAAACATTTCAGTGTGCAATTTCTTGGACATCTAATCAGTAGTAGCCTTCTGTTAAAGCCCACGCGACAAATGCGACCAAACTGATACTGGCTAGACACAACGCATCCTAAAGAGAACTCAATTTGATTAACTTGGGTATATCTTTTGATTAGTTCCCAACTATATCATTGCGAAACTAAAACGAGAATTGCAATCGCTCCTACCAATTCAATAGATTTCTTGCGGCAACTACCCCTCTAGGAGTGCAGCAAGCTAAATGCAGAATGTTTGCCCAAAATGAAACGAAATAAGCGAGATACCAAAGTTCTGAAAATCGCTGTTCACGGATCGAAGGAATGGAGACCACCCCCACCTTCCCGTTACGAAATACTGGTGAAGGCTATCTTTCGCAAGGTCTCCTCGATTTGGCGTAGCAAAGAAGAGCCGGTAAAAACCAGCGAGCAACAAATCGCAGATCACACTGACAATGAGTTAAACAACAAGGAGCAACAAAACCCTAGTTACTCTGCTGAGTTCTTGAAGGCGCTGCAGCGTGGTCCCGAACTAAACATCGATCCACGCCTAACTGGTTTGCCTGACCGGCTCGTGGCTTCATACTACATAGCCCGAGCGTTTTTTGCTGACCATTACAATTGCTTTAGTTACAGAAGAGACGCCTTTATCGCGGAGTGTGAAGCAGACAGAGATTCACATATCGAATTATACAAGTTGAAGCACATTGACGCTATTAACCCGAGTTCAACGGCTCAAGAAGACATTCGCGTGTTGCGGCTGGCATGGCATGAGCTTAAACTAAACATATACAAAGTGAATTCGGAATACTACGAACTCAAAAGCCGATTACACGGCAAGCCGTATGTAAAAGACGATCCAAGATTGGCATATCTACCACAACATATGATTGAATTGTTCAATAACGGGCTTGAGCTATCGGAAGAGCGCCCCATGACTAGGGAGCGAGCCCAAGAATTTCGCAAACTTTATGCTATCTATAGAAGTGGATACAAAAGGGATGTAGACAACAATCTCGATAACGAGCTGTTTTTTGCCTGGTACGAGTTGTCCATAAGGGTTGATGACGCAGAAGACGAATACACCGCGCTGTCGAAACTACCACCACCGCTCTCTTCCGACACACCAGAATCCGAATATCCGCAGCCAGTCTGGGATCTATTTCACAAAGCGTTCAAGTTATGGCGAGATAAGGACAAAGCCGAACAGCCTTTAACCGACGCAGATGTTAAAGCGATCCTACATCTATATGAGCAAACAGGCTTCACCAGTGTGCCGCGCACCTGGGCTGAACTTTTGGCACATGTCTATGAAAGTGAAAATCATAGCTTCACTGATCATGGCAAGGCGCGTGAACTGCGCGTGAAAGCTACATTTCATCCCAGTGGCGCAACTCAGGCATACAACCTCGCGATGGGTTATTTGCAACCACCACTTGGCGGAGATATTGATCTGCCCCGTGCCCTCTATTGGTTGGCCCGTAGCGAAACATTTATTGATGCTGCACGTTCTCATGCAGCACGCGTGATAGGCTATTATAATGAACTTACTCAATTGCGTCCTCATTTGCCAACCCTTGTGGACGGAATTGAATACGATCTTAATGATCCAGAGGACTTGCGCACCGAATCCGGCCACTTTTTAGCAAGAGCCTATAATACCGGGCTATATGGCAAGCCAATCGATCAGCAGAAAGCGCAAGCTTACTACCATGCCGTCGCCACGCGCGACGTGAATTCTTCACCGAATATCGCTCCGGAGATTCTGAAATCAGCGAAGCGTGAAGCGGCACTTGCCGCCGCCACCCGGTCGCTCCTCGGCATCGGCACCGCTTTTGATCCCGCCGCCGCAACAGAGTACGCCGATCTATTATACAATGACTGCAATCCTGAGGACATCAGTCAGGCATACGAACGGCGTGCTGCACTGCGCGTCCGAGATCTAGCCCAAGCAATGTCTGACCCATTGAACCGCAAACAAACTCAAGATGCTCTTGCTCTAGTGAAGCACATAACAGCGAGACGCATGTCGCCTGAGCAGTTGGTAACGTCGATAAAATCAGGCGCTTTCTCGGATCTCGATTTAATCGAAGGATGCCTATCATTGCTCAATGCGTATCTAGAGGATGAATGCATCGGTTATCCATCGTATGGGTCGTGTGTCGCTCAAGCTCAAATAGGTCTGTTAGGCCACACGCAAATTCATCCGGTTCAGAACTGGTTTCGATACAACGCTGTTGATGCAGCACAGCGACCGATCCTGGGTGCTATTCAGCCGCAATCACAAGAAAGCAAGCCACTCCAAGGTTTCGGACGCTTTCGAGGCCTTTCAGTCTCAGAGGCTGGAGAGATTAACTTCGCTTTCGACCCTATCAGTTCAAAACAGCTTCCGCTCATAGTGCCGGAAGACATAGAGGTAGCTCTAGCGCTTGCATTTGGCGCCGACAAACCAGTCTGGCCTACCTTTAGCGCCGAACCGCCAGCGCCTCTAACACAGAGTTCGCCTAACTGGATTCCTTTCACCGCACAGTGGGAGCCAAAGTGGCTCGGCCACACCGCACTCGGCAACACGCTCTTTGCAACGGATTGCGAAGCAGGACCGCTGCTACTCTGTCAGACTGGCAGCATCCAGGTTACCGACGATCAAGAGACTAGCCCATCGCTCGCTCGCCTGAAATCTATCATCGCAAAAATGGCAGAAGCTGGAAGAGATAGTGGAGGCCACAACAACTTCCTTACTTTCAAAGTGGCAGCTGTAGAAATCACATGGTCGAAAACCGAACAATCCACGCTGCGCTGCACTGTGGAAAAGGCTGTAGTTGGATTGCAGACTGGCACTATCGATGAAAATGACACACGCACATACACGAATAACAAAGATTTTGCGACCGGCTACCGCGCAGCGCTTTTCAATGCGAATTACGACTTGTTCGCTGAACACTATCCGCTGCTCGAACGCTACCGCCAATTAGCTACGCTCGTCACTGCACTCAATCAATTGCGCGAGCGTGGATTTGAACCAGCACCACCAATACGATCCGCCATCGCTGAATCATATAATAGCTATGTCCGTCGCCCCGCGCCGGTACAAGCTAGCCAACTCTTCTACTAAGGCACACACATGGGATGCCAAATAAATCCATCAGCTAGAACGCCCGAACAACTAGCCACATACCAAGCCGAGGAGCGCGCCGCAGCACAACGGTTCGAGGCCGCGCGATTGAATCAAGTACTAGCTCGCGCGGCAGAAGATCAAATCCTGAGACGTAATCCTCTACCGCCGCCTGAGGTCCCGCTGAACTACTATAACGACCTTTGGTCGCTCACAGCTCCCTCCGCAACAAATGAAGGGCATCTACCCCACCCCGAAATCCCGGGTGCAACATCGGCCCAGCTCCACGCAAGTCGTGGGCTAGAATTGAAAGATCGTGATTGGGCTGCCCAGCAGAATGCATTGCAAGATCCAGGGAAAGTTCCGGAGTACCATCCGGAAGCGCCGGTCGTAATTTATAGCATCAATCTCACGCCCACAGAACTTGACCGTGTACATGGCGCAGATAATCAGCAAGGTCGCTATGCCACGAGACCTGTTGATATAAACGATGGCCATATGTCAGCAGAGGAGATATCGCGGAGGCTGTCTTTGCCTCCAAACCAACCGCTCCCAACCAAGGTTTCCGATGTCCATGTAGCGCATGGTACATTTGTTGAGGCTAGCCGACCAGACAGCGGAGAGGTACGTCAATTCAAGATAAGCGATTTAGGCTCGGTGTCTTTCGTAAATACACGGGATATCGGATAATCAATCACGTTGCATAACAATGACAAAATGCACTAAAATAGAGCAATGAACAACAAACAAAATCAATCGACAAAGGCAATCCTCGGCGACGTCTCGATTAGCGATCGAAGTGTTTCGCGAAACGGAGCTATCGTCTTCGAATTTCCAACGGACATAGCGGAGATAGCAAGGCTTGAGGATAAGCTCTTTATAGTTTTGAGTGTTCCCGATCCAGGAGCTGATCCACAATTCGCAGGAACTAATCTTTGGTGCGTCAGTGTCGATGGGAAATTGTTATGGAAAGCACAGACGCTTTATAACGAAAGAGACGATCAAAGGTTTCAAAGCTATTTGTATAGTGATCTATGGATATACGATCGGAACGCTCCGAAATTGCATTGCAATACAAGCGAGCGAACCTCCAGAACGCTAGATATACACACTGGTACCTTTTTTGCTGACTCTGAACCGCTAGATCCAACTTTGCCGTATAATACGCGTTACGCTCTCGCTGGAGTGCAGGCAAAACATCGTGAGGACTTGGGTTTTGTTGCATCCATGAAGTTGCGACCAGTATCAAAATGGGTGCCGGTTTATGAGCATCCAGGTTGGCCGCCAATGGTGACTAGCGAACCGTCGCCATGACCTCGTCGGAGTACTCATCTATCAGCACCCCGCCATCATCAACGAACGCGTCACCGGTTCCTCACGAGGAGCCGGAGGGAATTAAGTCGTCGGTAGTACCGTCCGACGAGCACAGCGCCCCCATCACGGAACTTATGACAGCCGTCGCCAATCTTGAAACCGATGCCTACGTCCGCGTCTACGACGGCGAAGTGGCTCCATTGAATGGCATCTTCGTAATCGAACGCAAAGAACTTGTCGGAAAGACACCAGAAGAAGTCCAGGCCCATTTCAGCCTCACCTTCTTACCCCGCATGATCTGTGACGCGAACTTTCCTCTCGGCGCTAAATTTGCGCTTGGGAAGCTCACTAATTCTTATGGCAAGCGCGTCTCAGTTTTCCGCGCGATTACGGCACTCAACCTGTCCGCTCAAAGGCCACTGACGCCCGAAAACATCGCTCCGGTTCCTGCTGCGCAAAGCGCTATTTCATCGGAACCGGCAAAGGCTGTGCAAACACCATACCCTGAGCCGTTAGACCCTTCGGATGGCTTCAACATCGCGAATGCCCAGCAGTATCTACTCCACTACTTCAATAAGGATGCCGAGCCAGTTCTGATACCGAATAGCATCAAACGTATTGGTCCGGATGGCTTCCCCTATGTTGCAGCAGAGTTTGACGCACCGGATGAAACCAGAGGCGCTCCATCACTGAAAATAGACGATGATCTGCGAAACAGCCTCGTTCAGAGCCTCCTCAAAGAAGGTATGGGGCTGGCAGTATTTCGGCACAGTAGCACACAACCCATGTGGGCTTACACCTACGGCGATATCATGTGCCTGAACATTTTCGGCGGGCTTCGACCGCAGGGCGAGTACGATCCTAATGCGTATCCAGGCACGATTGATGCCGTTTTGCCACCTGGGGTTTCGATAAGACAAGGCCGTCCCAGCGATCAGATGCTCCCACGTTATGCACGGCGTGTGATCGCAGACCGTATCTCGGCGGCAGTTGGGCAGGCCGTGCGCCACGAATTCTATGTCTTTGAAATTCCGCAAATCGATACCTTGAGAAGGCTTAAGCTTGTGATGCCGGAATGGAGTACAATGAGTACTGAGCAACGACGGGAGCTCAGCAAGGCAGTTCGGTGGTGCCTTCCCTACGCGCTCTATGTGACATCGTCTCCTTAGGCAAAAAGGAAGCCCGCGAGTTAGTGGCTCGCGGGCTTCTTCATGTCGGGCGTGATGTTACTGCTGTGGCATCACATCAGCTGCGGCATTCGCTTGGCGTCTTCGCGGTGGCCGACGCATTGTGTTTTCATCTGGAAGAGCCGCTGTTGCCTCAGATGCTGCCGGACGAGCGTCGCTTTCTCCGCGAACGACTACGGCGAGAACCTTCTCCGGCGCCGCCAGGAGCAGTTTGCTTTGATCGTTCCCATCATAGTCACGCCATAGAACGCGCGCCGCGAACGCCTTGCTCGGCGTAAAGCCGTCCGCCGGTTCGAACGTCTCGACACGAAACGACACGGCAGGATTGGTGGCGATCTGGTCCTGCTCCAGGATGCGGAAGCCATAAGCCTCGGCGAAGCTCTGGGGCGTCTGCTCCGTGAGCACGCTCTCGCGGTTGATCATGACGATGCGGGCTTTGTAGTCCCGGCTCGTCTGCAGCTTGGGATTGGTCGAGGGGTCGTAGGGTTCGACGAAAGCGATGTGCTCGATGGGGATCAGTCGCTTGCCGATGGTGATGACGGTATTCATGGAAGGCCTCCTTCGTTGGGGGTTGAAGTCGGCATCATCCTGCTGCGCAGGTGGTCACCTCTTCAATGAGGAGGTCCGTCAACGGATGGGAATGGCTCGGGATTGCCGCTCAGGTGAGCCCCTTCAATTCTGCCATGCCATCAAGCAGCTCGACGGGCAGCGCTGACAGATCACTTCCGTCGAAGCGAAGGTTCAGCCAGTGCACCGCAAGTTCCGCGACGGCCTTTGCCTGGGCAAGATCCCGACGTCGTTTCAAGCTTTCGCGCTGGCTGCGTTTGGAAAGCCAGACTTTGTGAAGCGCATAGGCGCGAGGATCGATCGTGACGATGCGAACGGGCCAGCCATCTTCGGCGATCGCAATCTGCTCATAGCGCGGAGCGCTGACCAGCCAGGCAAGGCCTTCGATGGGCGATGGATCGAACTCGTCAGCGCCCTTCGTCAGCTTGGGCGGCTCTTTGAACATCTCGTTGGGCTGCACGGGCCGGATGACATCAACAAGATAGCTGTCATCGTTGATCGCTTGATAGGGTCTGCGCTTTCGGAATGAGCGATCGACCTGCTTGATAAGGCCGAGCACACTTACGGACGATTCATCGGCGGATACAAAAGACAAGCGATGGCGAGGGTCCCAAAGCAGATCGAGGTCTTCCGTCGCGATCAGATCTTCGCCGACGAGAACGCCGGTCCCGAACTCATAAGCGAACAAGGCGTTGGTGCCGGCAACCATCAATTGTCCATCGAGCCATCCTTCATCATCGAGCTTGCGCAGGATCTTCGCGGCGATGGTTGGCACCCGGCCAAGATAGAGTGCCTTGCTGACGCGCGCGCTTCGATCGAGCAGGTCCGCTGATTTCTCGATGCGCGCGCGGAGTTCCTCGACGCGATCGCCGTGCGCCTTATAGATCGCTTCGGTCTCTTCGGATTTCACTCCGAGGGATTTTTCTTTGCGTCCGTTTGTTGCGTAGAGATAGCGCTGGCCATTGCCGCCCGTCTTCCAGTGCATGCCGCCGATACGGCGCAAGGCACGACGATCCTCGCGCCATGCCGCAAATTGCTGCTGAACATTCAGAACATGCCGACGCTGATTGCCATCGAACTCTAAAATAGGACCTCTCACTCCATTATTCGAAATTATAGGATTCAATCGTTTAAATCATCTTATTTCCTATAATGCCTGTAATGCCTTGTTTTTCTTGGTTTTTAAATCACCGCCAAACACGCCTTTGGCGATCCGGTCCATCGTCGCCTTATGATCTTCTGATTTGAAGAGGTGACCGTACCGGTCCATCGTGACTTGCAAGCTGCTGTGACCAGCGAAGGTCTGCACCGTCTTTGGCTTTAGGTCAGCTTCGATCCAGCACGAGATCGCGAAGTGCCGTAGCGCATGCCAGTTAAAATAGGCTGGCGCCCTTGGATGCTCAACCGGATCTTCCTCATGTGCTGCCTGCAGCTTCTCAAACAGCGGACGGAAGCGGCGTTTGACCATGTTGTCATGATTGACATAGTTGCCGCGCTCATTCGTGAAGACGAGATCATCGGGCTTGGTGAATTTCGAGCGACGCTTCCAGTCTTTGAGCATCGCAACGACTTCGGAGCCGAGTGGCACCTCGCGCATACCTGCTTCCGTCTTGGTTACGTCTTCGCTGCCATAGGCATCAACGCGCGTGATGATTCGCACCTCGCCTCTCGCAAGGTCCACATGTTTCCAGCGCAGCGCGTGGAATTCGCCGGCTCTGGCGCCTGTCGCAGCGGCAACCACCAGCATCACCCGGAAGTCTTCATCGGCCGCAGCAATCAGCAGACGCATATCTTCCTTGCTCGGCGGCACGATCTTGCGCGCGCCCTGATCGCGGCGCCCGATCACACGCACATCGCGAGCGACGTTGATGGCAACCAGATCTCGGCTAACGGCAAAGCGCAGGATCTGCTTGAGTGTCCCAAGGATCTTGCGAATGGTGGGTACAGCGATGTCGGTCTTCTTGAGATCATCGCAGAAGCGTTCGACGCGTCCGGTCGTGAGCTCACGTAGCGTGGTGTCATCAAGACCCTTGTCGAACGGTGAACGCGCTCTCGTTCGTTTTCTTGGCGAGCTTCGCACAACACTGGGAGCGATGTAGTTCGCGATGTGGCCTTCATAGACATTGAGATTGTGCCGCGTCATGCGTTCGCGCCGGTGCATGCGTTCGTGGCAATGATCGAGGAACAGCCGCGCCGCTTGCTGCACCGTTGTGGAGCCGGCTTGTGCGCGGTAATCGCCGCGATGGATGTCGCCTTCGATCGTGATACGGTAAGCATCGGCTTCTGCGCGCGTGTCGAACTGCTGGCGCCCACGTTTGCCATCGCGGCCGACGAAGTCGACCACCCATGCGAAGCGGGTCTCACCTTTGGTTTTCCATTTGCGTTTGCGCACAGACGCCATGACGCACCACCTTTGCAGGAGCGAACAAGTTTGGTCGAATATGATTGGTTGGATGCGGGATGGCACTAGCGTGCAAAAGCGATTCCCAAAGATTCCCACGCATCCAACTGGATATTAAATCAGGCCTTATTGAATAACAATAGAATTTTTATTAGGAGTCGAAACATACCGCGCAATCTTTTCATCGTTTGGAATTAGTTCATCGAGCTTGGACGGCGACGGTCGACAACGCATACAACGCAAGACAAGGAGGGCCTTATGTTACCAAATACTTCGACCCAATTGCCGTCGGCGGTTCTGATGCAGATTAACGATGCCCTTGCAGACGATGTGCTGCGCGGCGCAGAGGCGATTGCTCATTTCATTTATGGCGATAGCCGGCAGCGACGGAAGGTTTACCACCTCGCCGAGACCTCCCGCCTTCCGATCTTCCGGCTCGGATCGGTGCTGTGTGCGCGCCGCACGGTCCTGCTCAACTGGATCACAGAACAAGAGCAACGCGGTTATGCGCAGCCGCGCAAAGCTGCCTAAGTCATCATCCCCCTGGAGCCACCGTCGCTCGCTCGCCCAGACAGGCGAGCGACGCGTGGCGTAAGGGGGTGATCAAAATCCCCCTGGTGAACCGGAGCGAGGGCTCTTCTACCACGTCTCGACTTTCCGAAGAGGCCGCGCTATAAACAACGTATGCGCATTATTACTGCATCAGTATTGTTTGTTGCCTTCATAGCCATATCGTCTTTGCCAAATCATGCAAGCGCCGACGATGGACCAACTGGTAATAAATATTTCTCAACATGCGAAAATTCACGCGGCGCCGAGAAGGATGCCTGCATGGTGTTTCTTGGCGGGTATATTCAAGGCTTTTATATTGGCAAAGCAATATCACTCAGTATTGCATCAGATGAGAATGTGGGTGACACGTGGAGCACAAGCGACCCGCCTCCCTGTCCTCCGCACGACACCAAGACACAGCAGGCGTATGATGTCTTGATGAACTACCTTCGCGCGCATCCAGAAAGTCGCCAAGCCGATCTGTCGACATTGACCTGGATCGCGCTGTCGCAAGCTTGGCCATGTAAGTCGCCATTTGAAGTCAAGAACGCGAACGACAAGGACGCATTGCGAGGCATTTTGGCGTCAATGAAGCTGCGCCCGCAGCCATTATGCATCGGTTCGTTTTGCATGTTCTGGAAGAGCACCGCGCAACTACCATCGAAGCCTTGAAGCAGCCGCACTAACGAGAGGGATGGCATCGCCAGTCAAGATGAAGTAACCTCGCCAAGTCAGCTGAGCGGGGGTGCTGAAAGCTGCGAGACGTGATTTCCTGCATGACGCGGCGCTTTTCAAAATCAAAATTGCTTGCCTTCCGCCAATGCCCGAAACGGCTTTGGCTCGAAGTGCATAAACCGGAATTGCGTGTCGATAGCGGCGCTGAAGTCAGCATGTCGGTCGGCAATGAAGTCGGAGCGATTGCACGCGCGCTCTATGATCCTGAGGCACAGGGCATTCTCATCAACGCGCAGGAAGAAGGCTTCGAGAAAGCTCTGGAGCGCAGCCGATCTCTGCTCTCAGGAAACGCGCCAATATTCGAAGCGGGCTTCGCGACATCTGAAGCGATAGCGTTTGCCGACATCCTTCTCCCCGTCAGCGCGAATACGTGGCGCATGGTCGAGGTTAAATCGGCGACCGGCGTCAAAGATTATTACCTCGATGATGCCGCTATACAGTTCAACGTGGCGAGAAGCGCAGGCGTGCCTTTGCAATCCATCGCCATCGCTCACATCGACAGCTCGTGGACCTATCCGGGTGATAAGCATTACAACGGCCTGCTGATCGAAGTTGATGTAACGCAGGAAGCGAGCGCGCGCACTGCAGACGTGCAAGACTGGATCATAGAGGCTAGCGCTATCGCGTCACTGCCAACCGAACCCAAGAAAAGCACCGGCGCGCACTGCTCAAAGCCCTTCGAGTGCAGCTTTTGGTCTTACTGCAAAAGCCAGGAACCTCAGGCCGAACGTCCCGTGGGTTGGCTCCCGCGTCTGCAACGCAAGGAGACCAAGGACTATATCGAGACCAAGTCCATCATCGATATGTCGGATGTGCCGGATGAGTACTTGAACGACATCCAAAAGCGCGTCAAAGCACACACCCTCTCTGGCACGACCTACTTCGACGCCAAAGGCGCGGCAGATGCGCTCAAAGCCCATCCGCTTCCCGCGCTGTTCCTCGACTTCGAAAGCGTCAATCTCGCCATACCGGTTTGGAAGGGCACCCGTCCCTACCAGCAGATCCCGTTCCAGTTCAGCCTGCATCACGTCTCGGACGCCGGCGTTCTTAGCCACACGGAATTCCTCGATCTCAGCGGCGACGACCCTTGCAGACCCTTCGCGCAAGCGCTGATTCAAAGCTGCGCCGTTGCTGGTCCGATCTTTGTTTACAAACGCACCTTCGAGGCCGGTCGTATCCGTGAACTTGCGGAGATGTTCAGCGATCTCGAAGCATCGCTCATCGCCATCATCGATCGTCTCGTTGACCTGTTGCCGATAGCAACGAAGTTCTACTACCACCCTTCGCAGGCTGGCAGCTGGAGCATCAAGAAGGTGTTGCCAGCGATCGCGCCCGATCTCGACTACGCCAAGCTCCCCGGCGTGAAGGACGGCGAGATGGCCAGTGTCGCCTACCGCGAAGCCATTCAGTCCGCGACATCACCTGTGCGAAAGGACGAGATCCGCGCGCAGCTCTCCGCCTACTGCTCCCTCGACACCTACGCCATGGTTCGCCTCTGGGCCTTTTTCGCGGGACGTTCAGATTTACAGTTGTAAGTTCGCGCTGAGAGTGCCCGTGCGATGGCTCGGCAGAAGTCAATTTGAGGTTCCTGTCTTCTTGCGAGTTTGCTCATTTTCTCGCTCTGTAATTCTATTGTCCTCGTCTGCGACTGTGTCATGGTCGATAAAATCGAGGGCTTCTGGAACATCCAGAAAAGCAAGCTCGTTGCTGAAGACATCGCGCAAATGCTGACTGATCAGGACCGGGTCAAGTTGATCGATGAAACGGTCAACCTTGACATAATATCCAAACTCATCATCAAGATCCTCCAGTTTGATCGGGACGACCGGCTTGGACGGAGGCTTATTGGGCATCGTCTATCTCCTGAAACTCACGGAGCGCAAATTTAGCCGCACTCCGAATGCGACGAAGAGCGTTATGCATTTCTGCCTTGGTCGCTATGCCAAGTTTAGCCGCACGAGCCTCATTGGGCATACCCTCGCAAATAATCACTAGCAGGAGACGACCGTCTGGAGGGGCGAGCCTTTCGCACATCACCTTGATGACTTGTTTTTGTTGGTCGCGATTGATGATGTCATCCACTAAATCACTGGCCGTGATCTGTGGCCATTCTTGAACAATACTAGAATAATTGTCACGAGCCGTCTTTAAGCGCCTGCGCAAAGCAAGTCGTTGATTGTCGCGACGCGTCTTGGCCATTCGCGCTAATTTTTCAATCTGTAAATGGAGTGGTAATGCGCCAAACTCGCGTAATACTGAGTGGGGGTCAGAACCATACTTAGCGGATGCCGCCTTTTTGGTGCGGTCGCCCCTCTCTGAAGTTGTAGCAGGGTACGAGCGACCAAGTGGATCGAGCAGGGTCAATACTGCGTCATTGAGCACATCGCCCCAGTAGGAGTCCTCTGGAATTGGTCTCGGTCTTAACCGAGCCGCGGCGTCAAGCCTCATTCCGCTAAGAACAGCATAAGCGGCGTATACGACAACATCCCATTGGATATCAATGAGCCCCGTCGTGCTCTCACAACAAGCGTCCACGACGTCCGGCGGATCACTCATCCATGCTCTCCAAGAGCCTAGCACCTTCAAATTATAGGTGCACGGTTTGTACGTTCTGACCATGGCCCTCAAAATTTTTTTCGCACAAGCACGATTCCGGATCTCGACCACCTGAGGATTGCGAGCACCAAGGATGGCGAAGCCTCCCGACGGTGCTCGCTGGATCACCAGCAGAGACCGGAGAGATCAAATGCCTCCAGCACAAGACGACGCCCCATCACCTGACCTTGAATGCAAAGGCAATTGGCTAACAAGGGGCTCCGACGAAGACACGCGCCAACGAAGTGTGCTCGCGCCCGATCTGCTGCGCGGCGCCGACGAGATCGCAGCATTCCTCTTCGGCGACAAGGCACAGCGCCGCAAAGTCTACCACCTTGCTGAAACTTCGCGCCTGCCGGTGTTCCGGCTGGGCTCGGTCTTGTGTGCGCGGCGCAGCGTCTTGATGGCGTGGATCTCGTCTCAAGAGCAGCGCGCCGTGACCGGCGCGCCAACAACCACCACCCCTAAGGAATAAGGCCATGAGCAATCAGAGCATCAATCTCGGACGAACCTTCGTCCCGACAAGTTCGACCTACTCACCCAAGCGTATCGAGGAGGTCAAAGCGAAGCACGATATTCTCGGCCGCGCGACGGCAGCGGGCCGCAAGAATGAACCGCGCAGCGAGGATGTCGATCTCGACGAGCATCAGCGCGTGCTGGTCGATGAGACACAAGGCTTCGTTGCGAGTGTGACGCGGCTTGCCGGCGCCGAGATCACGCAGCGCACGAATGCAGCTCGCGCCTTACTACCCTACCCACTCGATACCGGGTTGGAGCGCGCCAATATCGGACGCCAGGTCGCGGAAGCGAAGGACCTCCACCGAGACGATCTCGAAACCGCGCTCAAGCATCAACAGCGTGCGCTTCGGGATCTGCGCACCTTCGAAGAAGACAATGGTCTTGGTCCCTTCTCGGCCATCTACAAAGATGACCGCGCCATGTTCTTTGCGCTGCTCGCGATCCTGATGCTGGGCGAGAGCGTCTTCAACGCCTTCTCATTTGAAGAGCTTCAAGATCGCGGTTTGCTCGGCGGATTGATGCTGGCGCTCAGTGTCGGTGTCGCCAATGTTGTCATGGGGCTCGGTGCCGGGTTTCTTGGCTTCCGGTTGATGATCCACCGGCAGCCAGCGCTGCGGCTGCTCGGCATCGGGATAACTGGCGTATTGCTGACGGCGGCGCTGGCGCTGCATCTTGCGCTCGGCGATCTACGCGAAGCGATCAGTCACGACGCCAAAGCGCAGATCGACTTCCTCGTCATCCTCAAGCCGTGGCGCTGGTTCGCCTATAGCTCGATCCCGCCCTTCGTGCTGTTCGCTGTCGGCTTGGCGACGTTCTTCGTCGCGGCCCTCAAAGGACGCGGCGGTAGCTGGGGCATCGTTGCGCCCTATTGGCAGCATGAGGTCATGGATCGCCGCTTTCGGGCGGCTGACCGCGTGCTGGAGGATGCGAGAGCCAATCTCAAGAATGGCCTCCAGAATGGTTTTGACGGCGAGCTCGCCAAGCTGCGTGCGCGCCTCGAAACAGAGACGGCGAATGTCGGCGAGATCCGCCGCCTTGTGAGCGAAGCGCAAGGCATCGAGCGGACGATGAATGACTCGATCGCCGATGAGATCGGACGCCAGCATATCTGGCAGCGCACGTACCGCGACCGCAATCGCGCGGTGCGGACAACACCGGCACCGGCTTACTTCGATAGCTATCCGGAATTCGAGGACCTTCGCAAAACGCGCCTCGATGTCAGTGATCTCTATGCGGTTGCCGAACAGGCCGAAAAGATCCTCGCCCAGAACCGCTCGCGCCTCGCAGAACTACAGCAGAAGATCCTCACCGAGCAGACGGCGACGATCGAAGCGATGTTGACCATGGTCAGCAGCGCCGAGCGGCGCGCGGCGCAACAGATCAACAAAGACGATGCGTTCAACGAGCCGCGCCTCGCGCAGCGCGCGGAGTAAGGGGGACATCATGCGCCACATTCATCACAGCAACCGCTTGCATTCATCGCCCAAGCGTCTCGTTACCCTAATCGGGCTATGGGGCTTGGTCATTGCATCGATCGGCGGTTTTGCCACCGTTGCTATCCTTGCAAGCAACCGCACAGCGGATACCTTCGCCCTCTGCCAATCATCGCCGCTGAAAGCCGTATCCACCACGCTTGTCGTGGTGGATACGACCGATACATTCACGCAAGACCAGCAACTCCGGCTGAGACTCACCATCGAAGCAGAGCGTGACCGCGTACCGGAAGGCGGACGCTTCGTGGTCCTCAGCCTCAATCCTGAAGCCGCATGGCAGCCAGTGGAACTGGTGTCGGTGTGCAATCCGGGCAAAGGCGAGAATGCTAATCCGCTTCTTGTGACGCGCAGCAAAGTCGAGAAGCGATGGCATGCGGTCTATGGAGAGCCGATCGATAAGGCTGTGATCAATGCGCTCGATCAAGCGCCATCCGAGCGCTCACCGATCATTCAGACGCTTGCGGCGACCTTGACGCGCGCCGATTTCGATACGCGTACAGCGGCCCGCCGCCTCGTCATCATCTCGGACCTGCTTGAACACGAGAAGGGCGGCTACTCGCAACTACGACCGGGTGATTTCTGGTCATCCTATCAAGCGTCGGCCCTGCCGAAGACGGCGCGCCTCCATCTGCAAGGCGTGAGCGTCTCGATCGACTACCTCCAGCGCGGAAAATTCGCTGCCGTGCAGGGGCCACGTCACCAAGCATTCTGGGAGCGGCTGCTTAAAGAAGCCGGCGCGAGCGAAGTGACCTTCCTTGGCATGGCGAGCCCAGTGCCATCCGTACAAGCCCAGAACGGGAGGCGCTGATGCTGCTCGCTCTCTTCTCTATGCTCGTGCGGCTTGCAGTGTCGTGCATCACCCTCGCAATCCGCATCGCGCTTGCACTTGCGGCACTCGCTGGAAGGCTGCTGGGGCTTCTCATCATTGCACTCTGGCGTGCCTGGCGACACCGGCCGCCCGCGAAAGTGCCGCTGCGCGCACAACAGGTCGAGCTCAGTTCACCAACGCCTCCCGCACTGCTCCCGCCGCCATCGAACGCGACAGGATTCACGCCGCGTCCCTTGCGGCCGCGCCCGAAGCGCTAGGGAGATTGAAGATGCGCGTTCCCTCACTCAATGACCGGCAGGCACTCGCTCTACTCCTGGTGATCGGTGCAGGAACGCCAATGCTGATTGCCGGCATCAGCAATCTGCCGAAAGATCCAGCTTATGCCGCCGATAGCCGGTTCGCGCAGATGCTTTGCGTCTGCGCGGCCGGGAGCGCCGGTGTGATCGGGTTCATTCTCGCACTCCGGCTTTGGCGCGATTGCAGATTGCAACGCGCCTACGGCGCTGCCTCAACCGCCGTCAACGACACCCTCAGTTATCTGAAGCATGAACGGCGCCTCGCCCGGCGTGGCCAACTCATCACCCTTGCCGGTGCGATGCTGGCGCTCACCTTATATATAGTGTCGCACTGGCCCCAGGCCGGCGCGCTGACGAATTGGCAAACAGCATTTGCGCTGGCAGCGCTCATCTTTCTGGCGTGGTTGCCGGTCCGCGCGCTGCGCAATCGCGGTCACTATGTGAATGCCTTCTTCCTGCGCCGTTATCTTCGTCAACAGCTCGATCATCTCGGCTACCGCCCCCGACGAGCGCAGCGTCGCTCAAATCCGAACGCAAAAATTACGATCCCGCGCAAAGGATCGTTCATCATCGAGGCGCGTAATGGTCCGTTCGAGTGGCACTTCGATGACTTCGTGAAGAACGCGGTGGTGTTCGGGCAAGTGGGCTCGGGCAAGACCGTCGCCGTGCTCAACGCCGTGCTCGAAGGCATGATCGCGACCTTCGCCAAATCGGATCATCCGGTCGGCGGCCTGATCCTCGATGCCAAAGGCGATTTCTATGGCAAGGTGCAGAAGCTCTGCGAAAAGTACAAGCGCAGCAACGATCTACTGATCGTCGATCCTGCCGCTTGGCATGATGCCGGCGGCACCTGGCGCTCGATTGCCTGGAACCCGCTCGACAATGATGATGATCCGCTTGAAGTCGCAACGCGGCTCATCGCAGCACTGCGCCTCATCGGCGTCGAAACCGGATCGGAAGGCTCATTCTTCCTCGATAGCGCCAAGGTCTATCTGCGTCACGCGATCGCGCTGGTGCGCGGCGCTGCGATCACGCCTGCGCCCTCGATCCTAGATGTCTACCGGCTGAGCCAAGAGAGCGAAGCCGAGACACCGCTCTACCACACACTCATCCGGGCCATCGGCAGCCGCTATCCGCAAGCGGTACCCGCCCAGATCACCGATGCCGTCACCTTTATGGAGAAAGAATGGGCAGCAATGGCGGACAGGCAAAAATCGGGCGTGCGCGGCACCATCACCCAGCTGCTCGATGAATTTCTGGTCGCGCCATTCCATGAGATCTTCACGCAGGCTTCCACCGTGTCGATCGGCGCGATGATCGACAGCGGCAAGCTTCTCTATGTCCACATGCCGGCTTCCGACCGGGAGCGGATGAGCCGCCTCGTCAACACGCTGATCAAGCTCGAATATCAGCGCGCCATTCTTGCGCGCCCCAACAAGCGCCAGCCAACCTTCTTCCTCTGCGATGAATTCCAGACGTTCTACACGAGCGGCGAAGGACGCGGGGATTCCGACTTCTTCGAGCGCTCGCGCGAAAGCGTCCACGCCAACATCATCGCCGCACAAAATCTGTCTGCCTTCATGAAGCGGACGCGCAACCACCACGATGTGAAGAATTTCCTCGGCAATTGCGCAGTCAAGATCTTCCTGCGCCAGACCGAAGAAGAAACCAATCGCTGGGCCTCAGGCCTCTTTGGACAACGCTCGGAGATTGTCGTTACGACGAGTGAGCAAGCGGCCATCGATGGAAGCTGGTCGCGGCGACGTCATACGAGCTACGGCCGCGCCACAAAATCCCTGCCGCGCGTCCCAAGCGATGCCTTCATCCGGCTTGCCATACCGGTGCGCGGCGACAAACAGCAGCGCTACGCCGGATCGATCATCCACCTCGCCTCGCGCGGCTCGACCCAACAGCCGACGCTAGACTGGCCGATCCATCCCCTCAGTTGAGCACCGCGCCATGCGCATCCCCATCGGACGAGCCCTTGGCATCTTGCTCATCGTAGCCATCGTCGCTGCGACCTTCGCCGATCTCGCCCTTCTCGCCGCAGGCCATCTCAAGCCTTGGCTTGGCTGGATGTTGCCTTAACAAAAGGAGACCACTCATGCTGCGTGAACTCTTCGGCATCGGTCAGCAATTGCTGCACATGATTGGCATGGGCTGCCTGCTCTGGGGCACCTTCAGCATGGTCGGAGCGATGTTCGGCAATCGCGATGCGCTCGGCTATATCAAAGGCGCAGCGCTGCTGATCTTCGGCGTCTATCTCGTCGGGTTGATGAAGAACATTTGACGGGCTCGGTGCCGCTTATGTTGCAGCATCTGACGTGATGGTGCGACATCGGCAAGCGCACGATAGTGAAGTGGTCGTCGTTCGATCCGACCGCGTTGGAACTCAGGCGTATGGCTCAACCGATCTTTCATCGCGCGCGCGGTAGCCGCTGCCTTTTCAAGGGTCAATCGAGCAATCATCGCGCGCCGCGAACTGGTGCACACTTCCTGCATGGCGCAGAAATACCGATAAGCAAAATCATTCTCGATGGCGGCGAGCTCAGGACCGCATTTCGTTCGCTTGCGCAGGAGCGATCGCGCGGCCAAGGCGAAGCCGCGCTTGATCCTTCGGGTCCTATGGATCTGTCGGAGCGAATGGGCGGACCCCTGCATTGCTCCCGTCATCGTTCCTGTTCGTACTGATGCCACTCGCGCCAGTTCTGCCGTTCGGCATGGGCACGCTCGCGGTCTTGGGCGGCGCGCTCATTGGCGTCGCCCGGCGGCGGCTGGCCGCGCTTAACCTTGAACCGCTCCAGCGCATCAACCTCGGGCGCGGATTTTGGTGGCGGCTTGGTGGCGCCTCCCGTGAGGCTCTCGCCAAGTTGCCCGATGATGCTGAGCAATCCGCCGGCGATGCCCGATACGGGATCGCGAAGCGGGGCTCGCGTTTCATCGTCGTTGCCACGAGCGACTAGTTCTTCGCTGCGTTGGGGCGCAACGTCGCCATCATGACGCTCTCGCCCACGCTGCACTCCGAAGCGATCAAGACCATCCTCTCCTCCCATAATCTCGGCTTCGCGGTCGATCGGCTTCTGAAACGTGACCGGGTAAGCGCGATCAAGCAGATCGTGCGATCTGAGGCCAAGCTCTTGCCGCGCAGCAAGTTCAGCGCGCTCGTCTTTCTGGCGGTCGAGTAGTTCCCGATATTGTAGGTCACGCAGGTCTCGCTGTTCGGCAGTGGCCTCTCCCCGGCGCTCCAACATCACATCGCGCTGCCGTGCGATTAATTCCAGCCGGAGTTCAGCGAGTGAAGCAGCATCAACTCCGTCACGTCGAGCGGCGTAGTAGCTTGCCCATTCCTGGCGGAATTCTTCCCGCACCTGACGGTAGATCGTCTGGTTGATGCCGCGATAGATCTCCTTGCCGTTCTCGAAAAACTCGATCCGTTCCGACTTCTGGATATCCTTGAGAAGCTTCCATTCATTGCGCTCCATGACCAGACGTGGGTCATGCCGGTCAAGATAGTCATCGGCGATGCGCTCAGCGGGTAGATCGCGCATGGCAATCCAGGCCTGACGCGGGGCGCTCGCTTCCCGTTCGGCAGCCGGCTTGATGCGCTCCTCGCAGAAGATTTTTCCGTGGTCCTGCTCGTAAGCAAGCGCCCAAGCCTGCGCGCGCCGTCGCTCGAACCCGTCATCCAACTTGCGTCCTGTCTCCGGATGAATGGCATTCACCACGAGATGAACGTGGCGATAGGCCTTGTCATCATGTGCGATAACGATCGCCTGATGCTCATCCCATCCCATGTGCTTCAAGAAGGACTGCGCCGCGCCAAGCATTGCGTCCTGATCCGGTTTCTCGCTCGGATGCCAGTTCAGGGACACATGCCGGACAGGGCGTTCGACCTGACGCCCGCCGATCCCGTGCTGCGCTTTAAGCACATCCGCATTGAGGGCGGTCGTGCGCATCTCTGCCGTAGCGGCCTCGATGTCATCATGGGCTAGGTTGATCGTATGCGTCCATGCCACCCGTTCCGCCGTTTCGGCGTGACCGGCATCATGCGCGAGATACTGCATGACCCCTTTAAAGGATTTTCCGGGTTTGGCGAATTTAACGATCATCGTCCGTCGCACTGCGAAGGAGATGCCGGACCGCGTTCAAGGTCTCGGTCAATTCGTCCGGCACCACCTGGCCAAGGCCATTCAGCTGGCGGGCGATCTGGTTGAGGTTGTTTCCGATGCGCTTGAGCTGTTCGAGATTGAGCCGTTCCAGCTTGGAGGGCAGAACCACCGTTGCCGACGCTGCCCGCATCGCCAACAAGCGCGCCCGCGCATAGTCGACGAGACGCATACCCTTCGCATCGGCATGCGCCTTCAGCATCTCGACTTCGCTGTGATGCAAGGCGATGTTGAGCTGGCGATCGCGTTTCCATTGGGCAGATGAGCGTGGCATGACGAGTTCAATGAGGGCTGAGCGCAAGCGTCCTGGGGTGTCGGGGGCCATCTGCCCGGCCCCTGACCGAATGGTTTGGCCTAGGCCAAACACATCTCGCTACCCCGCCCCACTAAGCTAAGTCAGCCCTCACAAAACCCAATCGTAATCCACGGTAACCCGAAATCGCTCGGACAGATTCCGACAAACTCCATGAAGCGCGAGTCATGCCGCAGCACATCCACGTGCTACCGAACGAGTTCAATCATTCACGAAACTTCCATGTGCAGAATTGATCCCGTCCAGCTAGATCTACCATTGCGATGAACAAGAAGAACGCCGTGCACGGATTGCGAGAAGCACTCCGAGCAACGGCGCTGTAACTTCAGTTGATGATGATGTCGATGAAATCGTCGGGGCTGTGCTTGGTGCCACATTCCCGGCAGCGGATCATATCGATGCCGCCTTCGCTGCTGAAGCAATGCAAGAAAGCGGTGCCGTCATCCTCAGGATAAAGCTCGCCACTATAGGCGTAGCTTTCGATGATGACGAAGCGCATTGACCCGCAAGAGCGACAAGCGGTGGCGGGCGCTTTCGCGCCCGCCTGCTCAGCTGATCTGCTGATGGTTTTCATTTGGCACCGCCTTCTTCGGCTGTGTCAGCCTTGGGTGCGGTCAAGACGATGCGGCCATCGACAGGGAATGCATCGAGTTCGATGGTAAAGCCGACGCCCTTCTCGTGCGGCCAAGCGGCACCGATGCGTGTCCAGATGGCCTTCTGGTTCTTGCCGCGATCTTTCACAGCGTAAGCATGGAGGGTTGGTTTGTTGCTCATGGGATGTCCTTTCGTGATGTGTGGCTCCGCACGATGCGGTGCCATCTGCGCGCCGATCACATGGCGGGGCCCCAGGCACTTGCCGGCGGGCTGCATAGAATTTCGGGGGACGGGCCGCGCGGGCGCAGCCCGCGTGGCGGGGGTACCACCCGAAATTCGTCATTGCGGCCCGTGGGGTGCCATGTAGGCCGCGTGATCAGATGGCACTGCTCGTCCTTGCGGAGGCTCCGAAAGGCAATCAGACGCAATTGGCCAACGATGCGCTAAGCTGCTGAATCGGGCACTGCCAGCGGCACACACATCGTCGGCTTGTCGAAGAGAGGTAGGCGTCAGTCAAATCGATATGGCGGCTGCATCGTGTCGATGTCGCTCCACGGCACTTCACAAATGACGTAGGCGAAGCGGTTCACAAAGCGGTATCCAGGATTGAGGTAGAGGCGCCCATCGTCGTCAGTGACAGTCCACACCAATCGCGGATCAATGTCCTTGGGCAAGGCGAAGATCTCGACGAGCACACTTTCATCTTCGGTGTAGCGTGGCTGAAAGCGACGCTCGAAGGTGCTCCAGCTTCCGGTGCGCTTTCGGATTACAGGCGTGCTCATGACCGCACCTTCACATCCGAACCGGTGCTTGGGTCAGTATCGAGAAGCTTGACGATAGATTCCGGCAGGTATTCTCGCGGCTCATCGTAGCCAAGATTAGCCGTCTCCGGGATTTGCTCGATACCATCAGCATCGAGGATCGAGGTGATGATGTCGTTATGCATGCCCCAAGGCGTGATGGTGACATTGTAGCCGTGTCTTCCGAGCACATCGGCAACCACGTGCGTCATGACGACATCGTCGCCGTCCCCGAAGCCGAACTTGTCGAATGCTTCCTCCCAGAACCATGAGATGATTTGAATTGGCATTTGTATTTTCCTTTCGTGATGTCGAGCCGTCCCGATGACGGCCCCTCACCAGCGGCTGGGGTCTCAGCGGGCGGCGAGACGAAAGGCAAGAACAGACATGCGCAGGCAGCGCAGCTGGACGCGTGCGAACAATTCAGAGGATGTGTGTAGAGCGCGAAGGCAAAACAGCGGCGCGGAAAGTTGGCACGGGGTAGTTGGTATTGGTTGCGGGAGTTGGATTTGAACCAACGACCCCCAGGTTATGAGCCTGGTGAGCTACCGGACTGCTCTATCCCGCGGACAATAATACTGTGTACGGAGCGCAATCTAGTGAGTTTAATCTGGCGTTGCAAGGGTTATTCGAACAAGCGAATTCGAGATAAATGGGTCGATACAACAAATAGGTCAATGATCGCAAATCTATTCAAGGCGCTGATTTCATGAAATCTCGTCGCGAACGCTTACAATCGCGTTTCGCGAATTTGCCGGTTCTGCCGATGCAAGTAATTTGAGCCTTGCAGAGAGAAACACTCTGCGGTGAAGTCACGGCTTTTAGGATTTTCATGCCGTCCGACACACCGCTCAGCATAAAGCTACTTGTGGACCACTTCATCGCAGAGACACCAAGCGAAAGGTCGGTCGCCTCTGAGACCGCACTCGACAGTCTCATTGCGTTCGGCGACGTGAATGCGATACTCGACGCAGCAGCAATCGCTCCCGAACGACGCAGTCGTTTCATTCAGAATGTGCTGCAATTGATTGCAAACGATGGATTTACTCCAGTCAATTTGTCGGTGGCCCGACTATCGTGGCTTTTGCCAGCGTTGCGCGCCGACGTAAAACCTGATCCAGCTTATGTACCGTCATCCGGCGATCGATCGCTCAACCTGATTGATCAACTAGCAGCAATGGCTGCGATGTTCGACAATTTCGATGCGCAAATCCGCTTATTGAAATTGAGCAACGACTTGCCGGATACGGCACAAGGGTTCATTCGTCCCATCAGCGCGTCTGCTCTCTGCTTCGCCCTGGATCACGCGATCGACGCGAGCCGCGAGGCATTGCTTGATGATGTCACTCCCTTCAAGACGTTTAAAGGTCTTGCCGACGTTGCTGCCGCGCGCTGCGATCTTCAAACAGTAGACAAAGACGTCACCCCTGAAGCGCTCAGCGAGCGCATCGCATCGATCGACGTGCTGATTAGCAAGTTCCGAGCGCCAAAGCCGGATCGAATTAGTCCGAACCGACCCGTGCGAAGAGGTCGACCTTCCAAGCCTTCCGATCCTGGCGACGACCCAAGCTGAGCGCCTTCGAGCAGCTATACGTCGAGCAGATCCTCTTTGGTAAACCCGGATTGCACCATGCGCATTCGGTCGGCGTCATGGCTCGTGACGAGGCCCATCGCCTCTGAAGTCGATCCCTGCATCCATGTGTCGAACTCTTCAGGCTTGGTCAGAATGACCGGCATACGCTCGTGATTGATACTACCGACGAGTGCATTGGGCAGCGTCGTCATGAACGCGTAGACATCCATCTCCACGACTGGGCCGGCTTTCTTGATCGGTCCTTTGTAGCGGCGCCAGATGCCCGGAAACGCAAAGAGCGGACGCGGCTCATCACCGGCTAACGCAAACCAGTGCCACGTCGCGGGCGTCACCTCCTTCGGCTCGGCAAACGATGACGCCGGCACAAGGCAGCGACGCTGCTCGATTGAGTCCTTCCAGAACGGACTAGCGACTGCCTTATCATCCCTGACGTTCGTGTCACGACGCGGTGCGCGGTCCTTCTGATTGAGGACGAAACCCCAGCTGAGCTCGACGAGCTCGCGCTCGCCATCTGAGGTGCCGCGCACGACCGGGGCCATCTTTCCAGGGAAGATCGCAGGACGCGGATCGTAGTGCGCTGCGCGATTGTCGGACACGCGAAAGAGACGGATAACCGCCTCGCGCGCCTTGGTCAGGGAATAGAGATTGCACATCCCTCAAGAATACCTTCCAACCTATTGTGCGGCCATGACTTTTGTCTTGCTCATCCCCAGCCCTTAAAACGGCTCTTGCATCGATGTATGTTCATGATATGTTCTTGTTCTAGGGGGCAGGATGCAGGAGAACGAACGTCACTATCGCGGCGATGAAACCACAGGGTTTCAGAGCCCTGCGCAGGACCATATCGAACCGGTCATTGATCTCGCAGACAAGCTCGATCTGCGCCGCCCCGCGCGCTATCCGGTGCGCGTCATCGGGCAAGCTTTAAGCGCGCGCGGCATCCATCATGGCGATGTGCTCGTCGTGAACGCGGCGGCCGATCCGGTCGCCGGCAAGGTCTGCGTTGCGATCCTCGACGGCGACGTCATCCTCGCAACGCTCATCTTCAAGGAAGGTGCATGGTGGTTGGAGCCATCGAAATCCGATGCGCGTCCTGTGACAGGTGACACTGAGATCTGGGCCATCGTCGAAGCGCTCGTTCGTTTCGAGGTGTGAACACCATGCTCGCACTCATCGACGGCAACAGCTTCTATTGTTCGTGCGAGCGCGCCTTCGATCCCAAGCTGAAGCGCAAGCCGGTCGTGGTGCTATCCAACAATGACGGCTGCGCGATTGCGCGCACACAGGAAGCCAAAGACCTCGGCATCAAAATGGGCGAGCCCTATCATCTCGCCAAACGTCGTCCGGGGCTCGAAGATGTCGTGTGGAAAAGCTCGAACTATGTGCTCTACGGCGACATGTCACGGCGCATGTATGAAGTGTTGACCGATCTCGTACCGGAGGTCGAGCCCTATTCCATCGACGAGATGTTTCTCGATGTATCCGGCATGAACGGGGTGGAAAACCACGCCATCGCTATCCGGGCCGCTGTTCTGAAGGCAACGAAGATCCCGACCTGCGTCGGCATTGGCCCCACCAAGACGATCGCCAAACTTGCCAACGCCATCGCCAAGAAACAGCGCGGCGGCAACGGCGTCTGCGATCTGTCCGATGAGCGTCAACGAAATCGCCTCTACGAAACCCTTCCCGCAGAAATGGTCTGGGGTTTGGGCCCGGCGGCGGTGCGCAAACTAGCAAGCGTCAACGTCACCACCATCATTGAATTCCTGGCGCTCTCTGATGATGAGATCCGCAAACATCTCTCGGTCGTCGGGTTGCGCACAGCTTGGGAGCTGCGCGGCACGATGTGTCTGCCCTTCTCGCTCGCGCCAGCGACGCGCAAATCGCTTGCCGTGACGCGCTCATTCGGACGGTCCGTTGAAACCTGGGACGAGATGCAGCAAGCGCTCGCGAGCTACGCGACGCGCGCCGCTGAAAAGCTGCGCCGTCATGGTCTCGTCGCTACCGCGATGCAGGTGTTCTTGCAGACGAACAGGTTTTCGAAGGTCGATCCGCAATATGTCAATCAGTCGAGCTTCGGCATTGAACCAACCGCCGACACTTTCGCGCTCATCGCGTCCGCGACAAGAGCGGGTGCGCGTATCTGGCGGCAAGGCTACCGCTACGCCAAGGCGGGTGTGATCCTCCTTGATCTCGTCCCGCAGCAACAGCTATCCGCGCAACTCGTGCCGAGCATCGATCCCGTGCGGTCAGCCAAAGTCATGCGGGCGATGGACACGATCAATATGCGCTTCGGTCGCAACACCGTGCGGCCGGCTGCGCTCGCAGCGCCACCACGCTGGTCGATGCGCCGCTCCAACGTCTCGCCGCGATATACGACCGACCTCGACGAATTGTTCACCGCACGTGCGTAGCGCAAAAAGACAAAAGCCGGCAACGCCGCATGAGCGGCGCGCCGGCTTGAAGCGCGGTGTCATGCGGCAAGTCGCTTGAGGAACGAAACAGCTTCTGAAGCACGCGCGGCAGCAGTGAAGATGGCACGCTTGTCGGATTTCATGACATCACACCAGTGCGCGATATAGCCGGCATGATCGGCGCGCGGCGTTACTGTGATGCCGAGCTCAGCGCAAAGGAATGCTGCGCCTAGTTCAGCAACGAGTTCCTCCATCGCGTATGCGGCATCGCCAAAGCGGGCGCCAAGTTCGCGATTGCAGCGATGGACATCACTTGTCCAATGCGTCAGCTCATGGAGTAAGACGGAGTAGTAATCTTCGCTGCGCTGGGTAGCGGTATCAGCCTGGAAGCGGCGCTCATCCGGCATTTGGATGAAGTCACCAGAGCCATCGGATAGCCGGCGGCGATAGAAGGCCATCTCACCGCCATGTCGGATATCGGCACTCGATGCGGCGATCAACGTCTCTGCGCGCTGGATGCGCTCGATCGGCGGAAGCTCCGGCAGTTCAGCCGCAGTGAAGCCATCGACCTGCGCAGCATTGAACACGGATGACGCGCGGGCAACGCGACGTTTGCCGTCATCGCCAGAAGCGTCGTCAGGCACATCGACGTCGAGCTCCTTGTAGAAAATGACAGTCGAGGCCTTCTCGCCTTTGCGCACCTGCGCGCCCAGCTCGGCCCATTGGCGATAGGTAGCCCAGATCGCATGCGGATAACCGCGCAGCATGGCTGCGGACCACAGTGCGACGATGTTGATGCCGTTGTAAGCCGCTTTCGAGTGCGCATTGTGCGGCAGCATTGCAGGCAGTCCAGAGCGATGCCAGGGCAGCGTGACGGTGGTGCCGCCCTGCTCGACCGCACGGATGATGGTGTCGGTGACCTGTTGATGCAGATCTGGATGAGATGGACGTGTCATGGTGAGCTCCTTCAAGTGCGGAGCCGGGCCCAATGCTCGGCTCAACGCGCTTTCCGGAGCGACGCGGCATGAGACCGCGCGCACCCCTTTAGGGGCCGCAACGAAGTGAAGGAGGCTTTATGCCTTGCGCGCGGTCGACGCGGCGCTAAAGCGCGCCACGTGAGCCGAGCGGGCCCAATACCAACCAGGCAGCGAACCTGACATCGCGATCTATGGATCACGCGGCGATCGCTGAGTGTCACCGATGCTGAGACAAGTGGACTGCCGGCATCACATTGAACGACACGCGCGAGGGATCGATGCCGGATGGCCGAGACGCCCGCACTTCGCCTTCAGGCGGCTCGGTTCACGAGAGCCCGGTCCGCCGCTACTGCTGGCGGACGCGCCCACCTTCTTTCAAGTCGTTGAATAAATGTGGAAAACTCGCCCATTCTCAACAAAGAAGTATGCAGCCTCTCGTTGTGTTTATCGCCCTGTTCTTTATGCTGGAAGGTACCTGGGGGGGACGGCCATGCAGCCACACAAATTCACGATCCACGACGTCTTCGAGAAGGAGCGCCGCTACGACATCCCGCTCTATCAGCGCGCCTATGTCTGGAACCAAGACGACCAATGGGAGCCTCTCTGGGACGACATCCGCAAGCAGGCCGAACGTGCGCTACAGGACAGCACCGGAAAGCTTGGCTCGCACTTCCTCGGCGCCGCAGTGTGGAGCATCAATCAGGTTCAGGGCCGTGCTATCGCGAAGGCAGATGTCATCGACGGTCAGCAGCGCCTAACGACCCTCCAACTGTTCATCGCCGCGCTGCGCGATTGCGCGACCGAAATCGATCAACGCGTCCAGAAGCAGGCGGCGCGCTGGTCAGTCAATCCCGATCGTGAAGGTTCAGATGAAGAGCTGAAGGTCTGGCCGACCAACGCCGACCGAGATGTGTTTCGCGCCGTGATGCGTGCTGGCGGCCCAGCTGCGGTCAAAGCACTTTATGCGCGTGAGGGTTCGCCGGCGGAGCAAGCGTTGCCGCGCATGGCGGAAGCGTACCTCTATTTTGCCGATGTGATCCGGCAGTTCGCCGATGAAGGAAAGACGGCTGACGAGAAGGCCGATCGTATTCATGCGATCGCTCAGGCGATGCGCACCTCTTTGCTGTTCGTGGTGATCGAGCTTGAACAGGGCGATGATCCGCAGGTGATCTTCGAGACACTGAATGCGCGTGGTCAGCCTCTGCTGCCATCCGATCTCGTGCGCAACTACGTGTTCCTGAAGGCAACGGCCAAGGCCGACAAGTCGAGCGACAAACTTTATGAGAACTACTGGAAGGCTTTCGACGATCTGCGCGAGGACCTGCCCGACGACACAGGCGAAGATCGCTTCTGGCACATGCTGGAGCGACAAGGCCGCCTCACCCGCCCGCGCATCGATCTCTTCCTCTTCCACTACCTCACGCTCCACACCGAGCGTGAACTGAACATCGGCCAGCTCTTCAAAGAATTCCGCGAATGGCATGAGAAGGGTGATGGCAACGTCGAAAAGTTGCTCGCCGATCTCAAGACGCAGAGCGCACGGTTCCAACAGCTGATCGCACCAGAAGGGAATGATCGTCTCGCGGTGTTCGCGCGCCGCCTAAAAGCATTGGACACCAGCACGGTCTATCCCCTGCTCCTCTTCCTGATGGCGCAACCCAAAGACGTGCTTCCGACCGATCAGCTCGAACGCGCCATCGTAGATCTCGAATCCTTCCTTGTGCGCCGATTGATTTGCGGTCTAACCACCAAGAACTACAACAAGTTCTTCCTCGGTCTTCTCAGCAAGGCGAAGAAGGCGGCAAGCGATCACGCATCGATCGCCGATGCGATCCGCGATGAGCTGCTGCGCTCCGAGGAGAAGACGGCGATTTGGCCGTCTGACGATGAGTTCCGCAAAGCGTGGCTTTCAGAACCTATCTATATGAAGACGCGCACCGAGCGTGCTGCCATGGTGCTAAGAGCCATTGAAGAAGTCAGTCGCACAACGCGCAACGAAGCGCTTCAGATTCCCACAAAGCTTTCGATCGAGCACTTGTTGCCGCAGAAATATGTGCTGAGTGACTACCCCTACGCTGATAGCATGCCAATCCGTGACGATGAAACGCACGAGCGTTGCCGTAGCCGCATATTACACACGATTGGCAACCTCACATTGCTCACACAGGCGCTGAACACTTCGGTCAGCAATGGCGCGTTCGCAGGCAAAAGCAAAGCTATCGTTACAGACAGTGATCTGCGCCTCAATGCCTGGCTGCGCAGTGGCGAACACAAGCGTTGGTCAGAAGCCGACATCATCTCTCGTGGCAATGAATTGTTTGAACGTGGCCTCACGCTCTGGCCGCGCCCGGCGGACACTCGCAAAAGGACGGCGACCGAACCAACTTCGACACCGCACTTCACAGAACGTCTACAGCGCCTCATCGCATCTGGCAGCCTCAAAGGCGGTGATGCACTTCAACTCTCATACAAGGATCACCGCTTCACCGGTCAAATCACCGGGAGCGGCATCAAAATCGCTGATGGCATCTTCTCGCCTAGCGATGCAGCCGTCCGGTGCTACGCCAGTGTAGGCCAGATTAGGAAATCGGAGAACGGTTGGCGTGTCTGGAAGGCTGATGGAGTTAGTCTGAAGGAACTGTTGGCGAGACTTGGGGATGAAGTAGACGATACCTCGGATCGAACTGAGACCACTCATCAGCAACGCAGAGAGACGCCATGAAGCTTCTGCGTAATTCGGGCAGCGAGCGCCTTGTCGACGAACTTCGAGGCTTCGTGAAACCCGGTACAGCTCTGGATATCTGTTCACCGGAGTTTTCCCTTTTTGCTTTCGAGGAGGTTCAAGAGGCTCTGGCCACCGCTGAACGTTGCAGGTTGATTATTGGAAGTTCGAATGCGGCGCAGTCGCTTCTTGGATCAGACGCTGACCGCGTGTTTCGCAATCGACTGCGAACACGCTGGATCGCGCGCACAGCGGCTCGTTGGTGCTCGGCCATAGCCGTTCGCTCTACGACTTCGGCGATCCCACAAGCGTTGATGATTGCCACGCAGTCAGAGGCGCAGCGCGCGTATGTCGGCACCTGCGCTTTGACAACTGACGGTATCGGGCTCACTCCCAGCAACCAAATCGGCTTTATCCAAATAGCTGAGGATGAGCAGGATGCCGCGCCGCTCGTGCAATGGTTTGAATCTCAATGGTCACAACTCAAAGATGACCCTGACTCTCAGCAAGCGTTCGTAGATCGCGTTGCCTCGCTTGCAACAGAACACGCGCCGGCTGGCGCCTACTTCCATATACTCTACCAGATCTTCAAAGACATGAGTGAGGAACTGGACGAGGATCGCATTGTCCGTTCGGCAACCGGCATTCGCGACACTGTGGTTTGGAACAAACTGTTCAAGTTTCAGCGAGACGGAGTGATTGGCGCGATCGATAAGTTGCAGCGATTTGGTGGCTGCATCATCGCCGACAGTGTTGGTCTCGGAAAGACGTTCGAGGCTCTTGCGGTCATCAAGTATCACGAACTACGCAATGACCGCGTGCTGGTGCTCTGCCCCAAACGTCTCCGAGACAACTGGACGCTTTATAAGGCCAACGATCGCCGCAACGTGCTGGCCCCTGACCGCTTAAACTACGACGTGCTCAACCACACCGATCTATCACGCGATGGTGGCCTATCAGGTGACATCGACCTCAGCCACGTTAACTGGGGAAACTACGATCTGCTCGTCATAGACGAGTCTCATAACTTCCGGAACAAGGCGCCACACAAGGAACGCGAGACCCGGTATGACCGTCTCATGAACCGGCTTATCCGCGCTGGCGTGAAGACTAAGGTGCTGATGCTATCGGCAACGCCGGTGAACAATCGGCTCGCAGATCTCAAGAACCAGATCGCGTTCGCGACCGAGGGAAATGACACGGCACTAGCCACCCACAACATTCCGAGTATCGAAGCAACGGTTCGTCAGGCCCAATCGCAGTTCAACCGCTGGTCAGACCTTGCTGAGGAGGATCGACGTCCCTCCCGCCTCATTGAGATGCTGGGCTTCGACTACTTCAAGTTGCTTGATCTGCTGACCATCGCGCGTTCGCGCAAACACATCGAGAAATACTACGGGATCACTGAAACTGGCCGCTTCCCGGAGCGCCGCAAGCCGCTAAACATTAAGTCCGACGTGGACCTCGCCGCTGAGTTTCGGCCGATCCGCGAGATCAACAACGAAATCCGCCGATTGACGCTCGCCGCCTACGCCCCGCTGCGCTACGTGCTTCGCCACAAGCAAGCCGCCTACGATGAGAAATACAGTACCAAGATCCGTGGCGGCGAAAGCATTTTTCGGCAGGTTGACCGCGAGGAAAGCCTCGTTCACCTGCTGCGCGTCAACATCTTGAAGCGCATGGAAAGCTCCGTCGCTTCATTCGCATTGACAATCCAACGTCAGCTTAAGGATGTGGAGCATGTGATCGCCCGGATAGATGCCCACGACGACGATGTTGAGGAGGTATCGATCGACGATATCGACGTCGATGATGCTGCATTCGAGTCTCTTCTGGTCGGACGGAAAGTGAAGGTTCTGCTGCACGATGTTGACCGCGTGCGATGGCGCCAAGATCTCGATGAAGATCGGAAGCGGCTATCGGCACTGCTCAAAGCAGCTCTCCAAGTCATCCCGAGCCGGGATGCCAAACTGGCCGATCTGCGCGATATCATCACGCGCAAGATGGCTAACCCACTCAATGACAAAAATCGCAAGATTTTGATCTTTACGGCTTTCGCCGATACGGCTGAGTATCTTTACAAAGAGCTCGCTCCGTGGGCTGCGAAGGAGCATCGCGTCGATGCTGCGCTCGTCACAGGGGCGGGGCCAAACCGCACCACTCTTAAGTCTGTGAGAGCCGACCTTGGCAGCATCCTTGCCGCATTCTCGCCACGCTCAAAGGAGCGTCCTGCCGAGCTTGCTAAGGAAGGCGAGATTGACCTTCTGATCGGCACTGATTGCATCTCTGAAGGCCAGAACCTCCAGGATTGCGACTTTCTCATCAACTATGACATTCACTGGAATCCGGTTCGCATCATCCAGCGTTTCGGGCGCATTGATCGCATCGGCTCGCCGAACACGTCCGTTCAGCTGGTCAATTTTTGGCCCAACATGGAGCTAGACGAATACATCAATCTCGAACAGCGCGTCAGTGGACGCATGGTCCTGCTCGACGTTTCAGCAACCGGAGAGGAAAACGTCATCGAGCACCAGTCTGGTAATCAGATGAATGACCTCGAATATCGCCGTAACCAGCTGCAGAAGCTCCAAGACACCGTCATTGACCTTGAGGATCTGTCAAGTGGCGTTTCCATCGCCGATCTAACGCTCAACGATTTCCGCATCGATCTCGCAGGTCAGATCAAGAGTCGCCGCGCCGAACTTGATGCAATGCCACTCGGCTTGTCTGCCGTAGTGACAGCTCCGCAAATCGGAGACAGCGCAATCTCATCCGGTGTCATCTTCTGCCTTCGCGCGGCAAGTGAGACTGCCTTGCAAGGCATCGAGCCAGGTTACCCGTTGGCACCGCACTACCTCGTCCATATCGGCGACGGCGGTGACGTCCTGCTGCCCTACACACAGGTCAAGCAGGTGCTCGATCGCCTAAAGCGACTGGCGCTTGATCGCACGGAACCGGACGCCAAGGCATGGGCCCGCCTCGATCGCTCTACAAAGCAAGGTGCGGATATGTCGTCGTACCAAAAACTGCTGGCGCGTGCAGTTGCCTCCATTGTCGGCAAGAAGGAGGAGCGCGCTGCAGCGAGCCTGTTCGCGCCAGGCGGCACACACGCCATGAAGGGCGAATTTGCAGGCATCAATGATTTTGAAGTGGTTGCCTTTCTCATCGTACTGCCTGAGGAGGGCAAAGGCGGCAGCACATGACGCTGGACGCAGTTATTAGTGCTCTCGCCATCCCCGATACTGCTCGGGTTGATCAGCGCATTACAAAGAAACTGCTAACCGAACAGGGTGCGCCGACCGCTGCCGACAAGCGTGCCATACAAGATGGCGTCAATGAGCTGCTCTGGATTGCCGCGCTCAAGCCAACCAACATTGGCGTGCCCATTTGGAAAGGTGAAGCAGGCGAATATCTGGAAATAGCCATCATCACAGCCTCTCTTCGTGAAGGTGCGAAGGTAGCCCGCTTGACGGAGTTGATCCATCGAGCCGTGCCCTACCCCGTGCTTCTGCTCGTAGCGGACGGCGAGACTGTGCAGCTGTCGCTGGCTCACAAGCGCGCATCCCAGGCTGAAAAGGCCGCAGTGGTGCTCGATGGGCCCCTGGTATGTGCCACAACCGGCTCTGAGGGTGACGCGTTGGGGGCAACCTTCTTGGCAAGTTTGAGCATTGCCCGGCAGCCTCAGCAGCATTTGTGGGCACTCTATCAGGGCTGGATCGATTGCTGTGCGGGGCTTGCTGCGTCGAACTTGACGGGAGCGTTCAACCTGCCAAAGTCTCCTGAGGAAGCGGCCTTGCGGCGCGCGGCGCTCGACACCCATACGCGGGTCACACGCGAGATTGCCATGTTGCGCAAGAAGGCCGCGCGGGAAACCCAGATTAACCGCCGCGTCGAGCTCAACCTCGCCATCCAGAGGCTGGAGGCGGAGCTCGTTGCGGCCAAGGCAACACTTGCGAGGGGGCAAGGATGAAGAAGATCGATGCAGAGGATGCGCTGGCAAAGAGTGCCGACGTTGTCGCCACAAATGTCGACCAGCTCAAGGTGCTGTTTCCCGAGGCCGTCAAGGAAGGCAAGATCGACTTCGACGTTCTGAAGCAGCTGTTGGGCGGCACGATCGACGAGCGCGAGGAACGCTACGGCCTCAACTGGCACGGCAAGCGCCGTGCACGCCAACTCGCGCTCACACCATCAACTGGAACGCTGCGCCCCTGCCCCGAGGAAAGCGTCGATTGGGACACGACGCAGAACCTCATGATCGAGGGCGACAATCTGGAGGTGCTCAAGCTTCTGCAGAAGAGCTACGCAGGCAAGGTCAAGCTCATCTACATCGACCCGCCGTACAACACCGGCAAGGACTTCGTCTATCCCGACGACTTCCGCGACAACATCCGCAACTACCTGGAACTGACAGGGCAGATCGAGGGGGACAAACGCATCTCGTCGAACACGGATGCATCAGGGCGGTTTCACACCGACTGGCTGAATATGATGTATCCGCGCTTGCGGCTGGCGCGCGCACTTCTAAAGTCCGACGGCGTAATATTTATTTCCATAGACAACGTTGAGTACGCAAACCTCGCCGCGATGTGCAATGAGATTTACGGCGCCGAGAATGTGCTCGGAACTGTGGTGTGGAAGAACGCGACCGACAACAATCCAACGAATGTTGCCACCGAACACGAATACATCCTGGCCATAGCCAAGGATCGCAATGCCATTGAGAAAGAATGGAAGTCCAAGGTTTCGGACGTAAAGGATGTCCTGGTTCGCGTTGGAACCGAACTAGCGGCCCGCCACTCGGGGGATCGGTTGACTGCAGAATACGAGTCTTGGTTCCGGGAGCATAAGAGCGAACTCTGGCCTTTGGACAGGTATAAGTACATCGATAAGGGCGGTGTTTATACCGGCAGTCAGAGCGTTCACAATCCTGGCAAAGAGGGCTATCGCTACGACGTAATTCATCCGGCAACTAAAAAACCATGCAAGCAGCCCCTCATGGGCTATCGCTTCCCGAAGGAGACAATGGACACGCTCTTAGCGGAGGGGCGAATACTATTCGGCGACGATCACGATAAAATCGTCGAACTCAAAGTTTACGCTCATGAGTACGAGGAAAAACTGTCCAGCTTGCTTGAGTTAGATGGGCGCTTGGGCGCATACGATTTGCGCGAAGACTTTCCAGAGCAAGTTAAAGTATTTAGCAATCCCAAACCAGTAAGATTGTTCACTTCGTTTTTTCCTTTTGTGCTTAAGCAAACTGGCGACATAATGCTCGACTTCTTTGCGGGCTCAGGCGCGAGCGCGAGAGCCGTCATGCAGCTGAATTCTGCGGACAATGTCCAGCGGCGTTTCATCCTAGTTCAGCTGCCCGAGCCATTGAGCGTCGATGACAAGGAACAACGGGGCGCGGCACAGCTTTGTGACGCATTGAACCGTCCCCGCAACATTGCAGAGTTGACTAAGGAAAGGCTCCGGCGTGCTGGTGCTCGATTGAAGTCTGCCAATCCGCTATTCGCAGGAGACCTAGGCTTCCGAACATTTCAACTCAACACGAGCAACATCCGTGCGTGGGATCCACGCCGCGATGACATTGCTAGCACTCTCGATGAATCTGTTGAGCACCTGAAGACCGACCGAACGGAGAAAGATATCCTGGCCGAACTATTGTTGAAGCTCGGCTTGGAGCTGACCGTACCGCTCGAAGAGAAGAAAATCGCGGGCAAGACCGTCTACAACATTGGCGCCGGCACACTCATGGCGTGCCTGAATACCAAGATATCTGCAAAGGACGTCGAGAAGCTTGCTCACGGCATCGCCGACTGGCACAAGGAGCTGGCTCCCGCTGGTGAGACTGTGGTCGTGTTCCGCGACAGTGCCTTCGCAGATGATGTGGCCAAGACGAACCTCACCGCCATTCTCGCGCAAGCGCGTGAAGATCGCCCGATGATCGTGCGCAGCTTGTGAGGATCGGCCAATGAAGCTTCACTTTGAATGGCCCCTCGACTTCCAGGAACAAGCTGTCAACGCTGTCGCTGACCTTTTCCGCGGCCAAGAAATCTGCCGCACCGAGTTCACTGTCACTAAGCCAACTCGTGGGCAGATCGGCCTTGAGTTCGGCGGCGCCGATCTCGGCGTGAAGCCTGGAATGCAAAAGTCGCTCGGGCTTGAAGAGTCTGGACTAGGCATCGGCAACCGCCTCACCCTGCTGGACGACGAATTGCTAGCCAACCTACATGCTGTGCAGCTGCGCAACGGCGTTCGGCCCTCCGACACGCTCTCTTCCGGCGACTTCACCGTCGAGATGGAGACCGGCACCGGCAAGACCTACGTCTATCTCCGCACTATCTTCGAGCTGAACCGGCAGTACGGCTTCACCAAGTTCGTCATAGTCGTCCCCTCCATCGCCATCAAGGAGGGCGTGTTCAAGACGCTGCAGATCACGCGCGAACACTTCGAGCAGTACTTCCCTTCGGCCAAAGGCTACGATTTCTTCATCTATGATTCCGCCAAGCTCGGCCTCGTGCGCGACTTCGCCACAAGCCCGCACATCCGCATCATGGTCATCACCGTCGGCGCCATCAATCGCTTCGGTGACGAGGACGAAGCGCAGCATCTTGATGCGCGCGACAGGCCAACAACCAACGTCATGTATCGCCGCAACGAGAAGCTCGCCGACGAACGCCCGATTGATCTGGTCTCCGCAACCCGGCCAATCGTCATCATCGACGAGCCGCAATCCGTCGACGGCGGTCTCGAAGGCCAGGGTCGCAAAGCCATTGAGAAGCTCAATCCGCTGAGCACATTGCGCTATTCGGCAACCCACGCCGACAAGCATCACATGGTCTACCGGCTCGATGCCGTAGATGCCTACGAGCGGAAGCTGGTCAAGCAGATCTCCGTCGCCGGCATGGAAGTCGAGGGCGTTCACAACAAGCCGTATATCCGTCTCGTCGCCACGTCGAGCACGCGTGCCAATGGCGTCACCGCGCGCGTCGAGATCGACGTACAGCAGCAAGGCGGCGTGCGGCGCATGGAAAAAGCAGTGCGCGATGGTGACGATCTGGAGGAGCTGACAGGACGGCAGGTTTATCGCGGCTATCGCATCGGCGAGATACGCGCTGGCCGTGGCCAGCAGCTCGCCGAGATCAAGATGCCAGGGGAAGAGAAGTTCCTGGAGACCGGCCAGGCTATTGGCGAGGTCGATCCGGATCAAGTCAAGCGTCAGATGATCCGCCGCACAATCAAAGAGCATCTGGATGCCGAGGTGCGCCTTGCCCCCCTCGGCATCAAAGTGCTGAGCCTGTTCTTTATCGATGCGGTCGAGAACTATCGCCGCTACGAGGAGAAGGAGATCGGCGGCAAGAAGCAGTCGACAGCTCACAAAGGCAAGTACGCACTGATGTTCGAGGAGGAGTACCGCCGCGCGGCCAAGCTTCCCGAGTACCAGACGCTGTTCAAAGATGTCGACGTAACGACCGAAGCGGCGGACGTCCACAATGGCTATTTCTCCATCGACAAGAAGGGCGCGTGGAGCGACACGGCTGAGAACAACCAGTCGAACCGGGACAACGCCGAGCGCGCCTACAATCTCATCATGCGCGACAAGGAGAAGCTGCTCAGCTTCGATACCAAGCTGAAGTTCATTTTCTCCCACTCCGCGCTACGCGAAGGCTGGGACAACCCGAACGTCTTCCAGATTTGCGCGCTGCGTGAAATCGGCACGGAACGCGAGCGCCGCCAGAGCATCGGGCGCGGCTTGCGCATCTGCGTCAATCAGAATGGCGAGCGTGTGCGCGACACGAACGTTAACATCCTGACGGTCATAGCCAACGAAAGCTACGAGAGCTTCGCCGAGCAATTGCAGACGGAGATCGAGCGAGAGACCGGCTACCGGTTTGGCATCGTGGAACCGCAGCAGTTCGCTGCCATCACAGTGACGAAGGCTGATGGCACACTCGGCGTGCTCGGCTTCGATGAGTCGAAGGCAATCTTCGAGCACCTGAAAGGTGAAGGCCTCGTGAATGCCCAAGGCAAGGTCCAGGACGAGCTGCGCAAAGCTTTAAAAGATAATACGCTTACCCTGCCTAAGCACCTTGCACCACACGCTGCTCAAGTGCGCGAGATACTTCGCAAGCTCGCCGGTCGCCTGGAAATCAAAGATGCGGATGCCAAGAAAACCATTCGGACTCGGCAGGCCGTTCTGGATAGCCCAGAGTTCAAAGAGCTATGGGACCGCATAAAGCACAAGACGACTTACCGAGTGGAATTCGACAACGAGAAGCTGATAGCAAGCTGTGCAAAAGCGTTGGGTGACGGCCCCGCCATCAGTAAAGCGCGCATCCATGTCCGAAAGGCCGATCTAGCCATCGGTAAAGGGGGCGTGATTGCCGGCGATGCGACCAGCACCAATTACATCACGCTGGATGAGAACGACATAGAACTGCCGGACCTACTCACAGATTTGCAAGATAAGACCCAGCTCACCCGACGCAGCATCGTGCGCATCTTGAAGGACAGCGGTCGGCTCAACGACTTCAAACGTAACCCGCAGGAATTCATCGAGATTGCCGCTGAGTGCATCAACCGCACCAAGCGCCTCGCGCTCGTAGACGGCATCAAGTATCAGCGGCTCGGCGACGACCAATTCTACTGTCAGCAGCTTTTCAAGAGTCAGGAGCTGGTGCGCTTCATGAAGAACGCGATCGCGTCCAAACGCTCGGTCTACGAGTACGTCGTATATGATTCAGAGACCATCGAACGCCCCTTTGCGGAAGCACTCGAAGCGAACGATGCTGTCCGCGTCTACGCCAAGCTTCCGCAATGGTTCAAAGTACCCACCCCTCTCGGCTTCTACAATCCCGACTGGGCCGTACTGGTCGAGAAGAACGGCACCGAGCGCCTTTACTTCGTCGTCGAGACCAAGGGCAGCCTGTTCAAGGATGATCTGCGCGACAAGGAAGCCGCCAAGATAGCGTGCGGAAAAGCCCACTTCACTGCGATTGCCGCGGCTGACAATCCTGCACGTTTTGTGCACGCAACGTCGCTCGATGAAATTTTCCAAGTATAGGCCGAGATTTTATGCATCCTTTTCTAGAACAACTGAAGGCATTGCCGAACGGATCGCGCTTTTTCCGGTGCGCATTCCAAGTCAACACATTTGACTACGTTCTCCGTCACAAGCACCCGACTGCGTACAAGAGCGAAGATGAGTACAATAAAGCGATCATCAAGGCATGCCGTGACGCTGATATCGAGGTCATCGCTATCACCGATCACTACCGGATAAGGGGTGCTGAAAGCCTTGCCAACGCCGCGCGGGCTGCTGGCATCGTGGTGTTCCCCGGTTTCGAGGCAGTGACACGCGAGGGCGTCCACGTCCTTTGCCTCTTCGACCCCGCTAAGACCTTTGATGCCGTACAGTCTTGCATCAGCGCCTGCGGAGTGCATGACGATGAGGAAGCTTCGCCGCTCGGTGAGCTATCGGCAGGCGAACTGCTGGACAATTGCCCGAAATGGGAGATGCAGTGCATCGTAGCTCATGTAGCCAGCGCCGGTGGACTATTTCGGGCACTACAGGCTGGAAAAGCACGAAGCGCCATCTGGAGGCACGAAGAACTCGCGGCCTGTGCTATTCCCGGACCGGTCAATGATGCACCGGAGGATGTGAGACCGATCCTTAAGAACACTGACCCTGCCTATCATCGTGACCGGCATATCAGCGTGCTAAACTGCGGCGACGTGAAGAGCCCGGATGATGTTTCGCGCGGCGGTGCATGGTGCATGGTCAAGATGACTGAGCCCACAATCGAAGGGCTCCGGCAAGCATTCCTCGATCCAAGCTCCCGCATTCGTCTAGCCAGCGATCCGGGCCCTGAAGAGCACGTCGAATTCATCGGAATGGCTTGGGAGACGGAGGGGTTCCTCCGAAGCTGCCGGATACATTTCAACGAGAACCTAAACGTCCTCATTGGAGGGCGCGGCTCAGGAAAGTCCACGGTGATCGAGAGTCTGCGCTACGTGCTGGGGCTTGAGCCAGTAGGCGACGATGCCAAAGACATTCACAATGGTATTATCAGCGGTGTGTTGAAGAGCGGTACCAAGATCTCCTTGCTCGTGCAGTCTTACCAGCCAGACCGGCGCCGCTTCCTGATCGAACGAACCGTGCCTGATCCGCCGAGGGTCATTGACGAAAACGGCGACGTGTTGAAACAAAAGCCCATAGACATCGTCCGCGGAACCGCTGTCTATGGCCAGAACGAGTTGGCGGAACTAGCGCGCAGCCCGGAGAAACTGACATCACTGCTATATCGCTTTGTCGCGGTAGATGGCGCGGCCGACGAGAGGTACCAGGACCTCCAGGAAAAGCTGAAGGAAAGTCGCCAAGGCATTCTCGATTGCATAGGAAAAGCCACAAAAGTTGACGAGCAACTAGCAGCTTTGCCGGCGTTGACGGAAACGCTGAACCGTTATCGTGCCGCCGGTGTCGAGGAGAAGCTTAAATCCCGCGACGTCATCGTGAAGGCCGAAGCCATCATCAGCACAGCTAAACAACGGCTGCAGCCGGTCCGCGATGCCCGCGATGGCCTGCTAGAAGCAGTCGACGTGGATGCCGATTTCATCTCAGAGGTGGCATTGAAGGAGCTACCGGCGGCTGAATTGCTCAAGGGACTGGGCGCAACGATCACACGGTTGAAGGCCGCCGTGGAAGAGGCGCAAAAGTTGCTGGCAAATGCTTTGGCCGTAGCCGAAAGCGAAATCGCCTCTGTAGCTAGCGCCATCGATACGGAGAAAAAGGCGTCGCAACAAGCTTACGAGGCTGCCTTGCGCGATCTACAAAGGGATAAGATCGACGGCAACGAGTTCATCAAGCTCCGCCAGGACATCGAGCGCTTGTCACCTTTGCAGGGCCAAAAGGCAGCGTTGGAGACGCGACAAAAAGCCTTCGAGCAGCGGCGGCGCAATGATCTTGCCGCCTGGGAGGACCTTAAGCGTGAGACGTTCCAGCGGTTGGAAAAAGCCGCCAAGAAGGTGAGCCGAGAACTGCCGGATCGCCTACGAGTCACTGTTCGCTATGGCGCCGACCGCACAGCCCTTCTCGATCTCATTAAGCAGCGCCCTGGTCGCTTTGCCGAGGCCAGCGCCGCAATAGCGAAGAAGGAGCAATTGTCGCTGGGGGCGTTGGCGGAGGCGCTGCGGGCAGGAAAGGAGCCCCTTAACAAGGAATTCGGTATACCGACCGCGCAAGGAGAGAAATTGGCGGCCGCCGGGCCAGAGCTACCAATGCTAGTAGAAGAGTTAGATCTGCCGCACGTTACTGAAATCGAGTTGAACGTCGGTGCAGAGCGCGCACCGCCGGAATGGCGAAAACTGGGAGATCTGTCGACAGGGCAGAAAGCGACGGCGCTGCTGTATCTATTGCTGCTCGATGCAGAGGCTCCGCTGGTGCTCGACCAGCCGGAAGACAATCTCGATAACCGGTTCATCTCCGAGGGCATCGTGCCACGCATCCGTGCTGAGAAGCGCAGACGTCAGTTCATCTTCTCCTCTCACAATGCCAACATTCCAGTGCTCGGCGACGCAGAGCTGATCATTGGCATGAGGGCGGTCGGCGAAGCAGGTGATGGGCATGCCGATGTTCCACCGGAGCATATGGGCTCGATCGACAAGAAGAGCGTCGCCGCGCTGGCCGAGGAAATCCTTGAGGGCGGCAAGGAGGCATTTATGCAGCGCCGGAAGAAGTACAACTTCTGAACGAAGCTGGGCTCAAACGATCCCAATTTCATGTGCCAAATTTGTGCCATGGAACGGTAGTTGACCGATGGGAACGGACGCCGGAATTCGTGTAAACAGCTGATATATATGGGAAATCATGGAGGTGCACGAAAACGGTGCATGGCACATAAAAACGGCCCGCAACGGGCCGCTTAGTTCATTGATTTTATTGAGAAAAGTTTGGTTGCGGGGGCTGGATTTGAACCAACGACCTTCAGGTTATGAGCCTGACGAGCTACCGGGCTGCTCTATCCCGCGTCACCAAATAAACCGCGCTGCAAAGCAGCCCGGTAGCATTTTGTTAGTTTGCTTGTGCAAACCGCGGGCTGCTCTATCCCGCGTCACCAAATAGCGGAAGTTAATCCGCGTCTTTGCTAAACATGCGGCCTGTTTAGGCCTTAAATAACCGAAAAGCAAGGACAACCTTTTAAGGCTGCCGTTGCTGATATTCCTTAGCCGCGCATCAGCTTTTCGAAACCTTCATCTGATGGCTGCTGGCTATCATTGCTGCTGCCAAAGCCTGACACCAAACCCACTTCGGATTCGTTGCCTGCTGTTGCTGCATCCGCTGAGGCCAATGCGGCCTGTTGTTCCTTTGGCAAATGCTTACGGCTTTTTTCAACCGCTGCATTTAAATCGGTTTGTTTGCACAATCCCAAATATACGGGATCGCGGGGTTTGATATTGCTCATATTCCAGTGCGAACGGTCACGGATTTTTTCGATGGTGCTTTTGGTTGTACCAATCAGGTTTACCAGCTGCCCATCGGTCAATTCCGGATGGTTCTTTACCAGCCATGCGATAGCATCGGGCTTATCGCCGCGTTTGGTCACAGGCGTATAACGTGGGCCCTTTTGGCGCGTTGCCACTTCCGGCAGCTTGTTCACCTTCATGGAAATTTTTGCGCTGGGGTCTTTTTCGCAGCGTTCGATTTCTTCCTTGGTAATCTGGCCATTCAAAATAGGGTTGAGGCCCACCATGCCGATATTTACTTCGCCATCGGCAATCGCTTTGACTTCCAGCGGATGTAATTCGCAGAATTCGGAAATCTGGTCAAAGCTAAGCGCTGTATTTTCAACAAGCCATACAGCCGTCGCCTTGGGCATAAGAAGATTGGTAGCCATGGTCAAACCTCATACTTTTAAATACAAAAAAAACGCAATACTCATCCCCTGCCGGGCGGTTTTGACCATCCGGACGATCCGTGACTTAAGGGACCGATTTAAGGGGTATTCCTGATAACAGGTAACCGCATAGTAACGTGATTATTAAAAAATGCCACTGTTATTTATGTATTCGCAGCAGAAAAGACCATTTAAACCTTTGATTAACCACATCTATAAAGCCGTTCTTTATAAAAATTAGCTATATATCAGATATGGCTGAAGCACCAAAAGACACTTCTGTTTTGCCGCCGCACACACAGCCGCGTCGTGGCGCCGCGTATTCAAGCCTACCTACCCATCAATGCATCAGCACCGAGGATATGGCTAAGATATTAGCAACGCGTCGCGCTGAAGCTTATGCAAGACCCAATACATTGGGAAGCGATGTGCGCAATAGCGCTGCCTATTTGCTTACGCCGGGCAGATTTACACCGGGGCCCTTGGCGCCAGATGCAGAACGTCTTGGTCATTACCGAGCTGAACAGGCAAGGCAGCGCCTTATTGAAACAGGAAAAATATTAGCCGTTCCCGGGGCGATGTTAACTGGGGAAATGCTTCCGGTTGCACTCACAGTACGCGCCATGCTTGGCATGAGAGCGGCATCATCCATCAACACCAGCTTAAATCCTGATGCCGAGGTTTTAGCAGTTGACGCTTACCGTGGGTATCAGGACATTACCAGCCCTTTTTCACCGCCTATTGTGAGCCCTATTATCACAAATGTGACGAATGCCGTAACTAAAGCTGTGTCTGCAATACTGCCAAGTGCCGCAGCTGCATCGAAACCAAAAAATACGCCTACGATATAAAGTTCAAACCAAAAACCTACTAAAACGTCAGCGCTAACTTTCCAAAATACTTGCCACTCTCCAATAACTTATGCGCTTCAATCACATCATCAATCGGCAAACTTTTGTGCAATTGGGGTTTGACTTTCCCCGCAGCAATCCACGGCCACACATGTGCTTCGATTTCGCGGGCCAAGCGGGTTTTTTCAGCAACACTACGCGGACGCAAGGTTGAACCCGTCAGTGTCAAATTCTTTGCCATCACATCACGGATATTAATAGCTGCATTTGCGCCATGCATGGTTGCGATGCTGACATGGCGGCCACCATAAGCCATGCAATCAATGTTACGGGGGATGTAATCAGCTCCAACCATATCCATCACAACATCCACGCCTCGCCCATCGGTTAACTGCAACACGGCTATTTTATAATCTGCATTTTCATAATTAATAACATGCGTTGCGCCAAGCTCTTCGCATAATTCTGCTTTTTCCTGATTACCTACGGTCACGATTATTTTTGCACCGGCAGCAATCGCCATTTGAATGGCATATGTACCGATACCGCTGGCGCCGCCATGCACCAAAGCCGTATCCCCCTTTTTCAACTGGCCGGATTCAAATAAATTCGCCCATACGGTAAAAACGCCTTCGGGCAAGGTGGCGGCTTCCACCATATCCATATTTGCCGGCACGGGAAGACATTGGCCTTCCGGCACAACGGCATATTCCGCATAACTTCCGCCCGCCACAAGCACGCATACTTTATCGCCCACTTTGAAACGCGACACATTTGCGCCCACAGCTACAATTTCCCCTGCGCCCTCCAATCCCAAAATATTGGTAATACCTTGGGGCGGCTTGTAAAGCCCTTCGCGCTGAAGGATATCGGGGCGGTTAATTCCCGAAGCCGTCATTTTGACAAGCACTTCGGTAGCGGCTGGGGTTGGTAGCAGCATGGCTTTTATCTGCAATACTTCCGGCCCGCCAAAGGGTTCCGCTATTACTGCGCGCATCATTTGTGGTAATGGGGATGAATTGGACATCTAACGAATTCCTCTTTATGGTCTCTTTATAACCTACACTTAAAAGATTACTCATGGCCAAACGAATCAAATCAAAAAAAACCGCATCCCCTAAATCGCGCCCTCTTGTTGGAATTATTATGGGTAGCCAGTCAGACTGGGCCACCATGAACCATGCGGCAGCCCTATTAAAGAAATTCGGAATTCCCCATGAGGTGGCAATTGTTTCCGCACACCGCACCCCTAAGCGGTTGTTTGACTATGCGGGTATGGCCTCAGCGCGGGGTCTAAAGGTCATTATTGCTGGCGCAGGCGGCGCTGCACATTTACCGGGCATGGCAGCAGCCATGACCACCCTGCCCGTTTTTGGCGTGCCGGTGGAAAGCAAAACATTGAAAGGCATCGACAGCCTGTTATCGATTGCGCAAATGCCCGCCGGTATTCCCGTTGGCACGCTGGCGATTGGTGAAGCCGGCGCGAAAAACGCAGCACTGCTTGCGGTTGCCGTCTTGGCGCTGGAAGATAAAAAGCTTAACAGCAAACTAGCGCAATTTCGTGCCATGCAAACCGCATCGGTAGCAAAGCGACCCACGTAATGAAGGTTACGCTATATTCCTACCTTACGGATTTGGGATTATTCTTTTTTGCATCACACATCGCCATTTTTTCGGTTGCTGGCGGCGCACCGTTTTATGGCGCAATCATCCTGCTGGTTATCTCAACGGCCATCAAACTTGCACGTGATTTCAATTTTATCGAACAGCTTTTATCCGTTGTGCCAAAGACCTGCGGACGCGATGCCCTGCAACGCCTGTTTGCACGCGAAAATGCTGCGTTATTTATTAATGGTGTTTTTCTACTGATCCTTTGCGCGCTAACGCTGCTGGATATCGTTTTCAACTTTCATGCGGAAACACTTATCCAAAAAATTCTCGTTGCCACCAATGGGCTTGGTTATGGGATTGCCAATATCCAAAAATCTGCCGAATTGGATGGATTATGGGTTTTACCTCGCAAAAAAACAGTTGCAGGCAATCTCTTTGCCAGTCTGCGCAGACCGGAATGTATTTCGGTTTATGCCAGCTTCCCTGCTTCCATTCTTGCCAGCGCATTTGGCACATGGCTGATTTTGCCATTGCTTATTCCCGCTTTTCTTCTTTCGTTAAAATCCGGGATTGACGAATTGGATAACGTATTTCTTTCTCAGCCCAAGCGCATAATTGCAGCACGCTTTTGTATTGCGCTTTCAAATCTGGTTGTTGGAACTGTTGGGTTTATGGATGGCCGGATTGGTGCAGGTATCGGGCTTTATATGTTCTTCATAGGGAACTGCATCATGGGGTATCGCACCTATAAAATCCAAAATGCCAGAACAGTTCCTGCAGCCTAAGACAAACCGGCAGATGGTCTTACCAATATCTGCTGATAAATCGCGCCGCTACGTGTTGGAACGGTGCGCAGCGTTTCCACAACCTTATTCAGTGCGGCAAGGCTCTTTACCGCTAATTCGCGGTGCATGCCCTGAAAATTATAATCAAGCCCTGACATCCTTGGCGTGATTGGTTTCCAGCCAATCGCCCATGTGCGGATATTGCGCGCACAGCCAATGCCTTCCATCAATGGCCGGGCATCATCAATCCCTACGACTGCGGCAACACCGCGTGCGATAGCAATCACCGCGTAATTGGTTGCCAAATTGCTCACGAATTGCACATCATTCAATCGTGCAGCCAGCAAACCCATAGCTTCTGGGTTGATGTGCTTTTTCTCGTCTTCAATATATCTGGCGAGTAAATCGTCTTTCATGCTTATTCCCAGCGCGTTACGCATGGCAACAATCGATTTCAAATCATCCACACTCAGCGCCCCATTGAATGCACCATTTGGATATTTGTTTTGAATCTCATGCGATGCAAGCGTCGCAATATCACACAATATTTGATTATCCGCGCGCGATGTCCAGAAATGCAAGCTCGACTGCACCTCTGGGCTTTCATTTGCGCCAAGCCGTGAAACATAAGTGATGTAGCTATGGACCTTGATGGCAGACATCAAAAAATCTACGCGGCGCATGGCATCCGACTGCTTTAAAACCGAAGCCACATCGTTATCACTGGCAGATGGCTGAGGCGCAATATAGAATTCACGTGCATCGCGCAGCGCCGTAAACACGTTTTTTGCTAATTCATCCGCACCGCGGAAAATCGGGGTTACAACCTGCGCCATATTCACTCCACCTTGGCATTTGATAAAATCTTCAAATATGCTAATTTGCGCGCCCAACCTAATAATCGGTAATACTTTCAACAGCCCAGACTTTGTTATGAATTCTATCCCAACAGGTTCAACCATCGGTATTCTTGGCGGCGGGCAGCTGGGCCGCATGACCGCACAAGCTGCGCAGCGCCTAGGCTACAGGGTGCATATATTCGCCGAACATGCCGATGAACCCGCCTGTCAGGTCACCGCGTTCAAAACCCTTGGCGATTTCACGGATGAAGCAAAGCTAAAAGAATTCGTGGATGCTGTCGATGTCATTACGCTGGAATGGGAAAATGTTCCAGTAAGCACAATCGAATTTTTGGCAAAACACAAACCCGTTCACCCCGGTGCAACCGCACTGAAAATTACCCAGAACCGTGTTGCCGAAAAAAGCTTTGCGATTGAAAATTCGGTTTACGCGCCTGCTTTTGCTTATGCGGGCACGCTTGACGAATTACGTAATGGCGTGATGAAAATCGGCATTCCTTGTGTGGTGAAAACTTGCCGCATGGGATATGACGGTAAAGGCCAGGCCATCATCCGCGATTTAAAAGAAATCGACGCCGCATGGGAAAGTTTGAATACAGATGAAGCGATTATCGAACGCTTTGTACCGTTTGAAAAAGAAATCTCCGTGATTATTGCGCGCCGCGCCGATGGTGTGATGCAAGCCTACCCGCCCGTTGAAAACCGGCACAAGGATGGCATTCTGGATGAAACCCATGTTCCCGCCATGCTATCAACGCAGATTGAAGAAATGGCCTTAAAATCTGCCAAATCACTTGCCGAAAAACTGGGTGTCATCGGTTTACTCACCGTGGAATTTTTTGTGATTGATAACATGGTGGTCATGAATGAAATGGCCCCGCGCCCGCATAATTCAGGTCACTGGACGATGGATTATTGCGCCACATCACAATTCGAACAATTGGTACGCGCCATTTGCGGCCTACCCCTGGGCAGCACCGCGATTACCGCGCCATGCATGATGAAAAATCTGATCGGCGATGATGCGAATGATTGGCAGAAATATTTGAACGAACCCAACATGCATCTGCATCTCTATGGCAAAGCCGAAGCGCGCGCAGGCCGCAAAATGGGCCATGTGAATAAGAAGGTTTAAGCAGGAAGTTTTAGCTATTGCCGGGGCGGCACACATAGGCACCTAAAACCTGGGCTGTGTGCCCAGAACCTTGGGTAACAGTGACAGTGCCATTGTTCAATAAATGCCGCGTGACACTATCTTGAGCTTCCCGTGGAGCTTCTTGCAATGTGACACCGGGTGGCAGCGTGATATGCTGATCTCCGCCAAAACTTAAAACCGTTGACTGATTTTTATCAAACTCTGCTTTTAATGCCGCATCAGCAAACGACTTATATACTGCACCATCACAGTCGATTTGCTGCGGTCCAACTGGCCTAAAAGAGATGGGTAGTATGTGCTTTTTCATCCAGAATAGCTTAGCTAAATATGCTTACTGCACGCTTAACTAAACCGTTTAAAATAAATTAATTGATGAACCTATCAGGACTATATGGCTTATTATCAGTGAATAACGCCTCACCCGTCATCATCTGCACTAATAATTTTCCTGTGGTTGGGCCAATTGTAAATCCCGAATGCCCATGGCCGATATTGAACCACAATCCGTCGTGGTGCTGTGCACGTCCTACAATCGGCAGACTATCGGTTGTGCATGGGCGGCAACCCAACCATGCTTGCGCTTCACTTGGTTCGCCAATATCCAACAGCTCACGCGCATGGGGCAATACGCGCTGAATTTGCACCGGGGTTGCGGGTGCGTTCTGCGCAGCGAATTCCGCGCCTGTGGTAATACGTATGCCTTTAGTGCAACTGCCCATCACATACCCAATATCGGCATCTACAATCGCATGGTTTAATTGCGCATTGGTTTTGAAATGCTGGTGATAGCCACGTTTTAAGCCAATCGGGAAGCAGTATCCCATCGGCTTCAAAAGATTGGGCGCCCATGGGCCAAGCGCTATCACAACGTCTTTTGCCGCTACACCGGCAACTTCCCACTTATCGCCAGATTGCTTTAATGTTCCGGCATCGCCTTTGATAAACCTGCCGCCGGTTGCAACAAACGCCGCAGCGTATCCTGCTACAACTGCGCCGGGGTCGCTCACGCGCGCGGAGGTGCTGAGCTTTAATGCCTTGTAATAAATCGGTTTGATATTCGGTTCGATTTTAGAAAATTCACTTGGATCTAATACTTCAAATGCCACGCCAAGTTTGGTCAGTGTTTCACGCTCGAAGCTATCGCCATCAAAGGATGCTTTGCTGCGGTGAATTTTTACACGGCCTGTTTTGCAGAAATACTTCTCTGCATCATTGCCTTTCATGAGCGCCATGTGCTCTGCAACCGCATCCTGCACCAGCGGGCGCATTAAAAGCCCGTTTTTGCTGCGGTTTTCAGCATTCGATTGGAGATAAAAATTGAGTAGCCATTTTGAAATGCGCGGCAGAAATAATAAATCCACCCGTGCGGATGCGTCCTTATCCAGCAAAATATCTTTGAAGCGGCGCGGCGCAGGAAAGCCGAATGGCAACACAAAGGATGCTTCAATGATACCCGCATTGCCATAGGATGTTTCCTGCCCAGGGTCACGAACATCAACCAGCGCAACATTTTTGCCGCGTTGCTGCAAATGCCGCGCGGTACTAACGCCGGCAATTCCCGCTCCTAAAACAATCGCATCGAATTTTTCGCTCATATTAAATCGCAGTGTAAGGAATGTGCATCAATGTATCGGCAACAATGATACCTCCGCGATTGCCGATTTCGGTAGTCCCAAAACGCGAAGCGAAGATATCCGGCAATGGCCTATCACCATCCACTGCCAGCCACAGCCGTAATAAATGGCGTTTTTGCTTATCATCCGGCCAGTCTTCAAATCCGGTACGGTCATGCAATAGCGTGTGGTTGTAGACAAATTGCAAATCACCAACCTGCAACTGCATCGCAAAATTCAGCTTCGGGTCATTGGCCAGTGCATCAAACATATCCAGCGCTTCGATATGTGCAGGCGTTAAACGTGGCGCGTCAGGAAAACGCTGCGCACTATCAATATATTGCCGCTGATAAATACTGGTGAGGAAACCATGTTCATAACTGAACACAGGAATAAGAAAATACGGCAACATACCGGCAGGCACTTCGCCGCGGCGGTCAGTTGCAATAGGTTCCAGCAACAGCTTCAATAAATCAAGACGGCGTTTACGCATTTCATTAAAGATAGTGGTGGAGCTGACCAGCAACGATGCGCCGCCTGTCTTTGCGGTTTTCAAACAAAACAAACCCACCACATCGCATGAATCCGTGTGGAATGTCTGGCGTTCATTGGTTTGATAAATACGTACATTCGGGTCACTGCTTTTTAATCCTAAATCCCGCACATGGCCCAGAATATGGCCTTTCGCGTTCTGTGAGCGCGCTTTTCCCAAATGCGTTCCAATACCGTAAAATAGCGTCGCAGCCATGCGCTCATCATAATGGGTTGCACGAAGGCCGCGCAGCACAGCAAAGCCGCGCCCGTGAATAAGCTCTTCCTTCATCGCTTGCAGTTTCTTTTCCAAACTCGGTAATGGAAAATCACCGGCGGTAATGGTCGCTATATCCGTATTATCGGCGATGAGTTTTTTGGCGGCATTCTCTATCTCTGCAATTTCTTGCGTAGATAACTCGCTCAGCCATTCATTTTCACGCGCAGCCATATCCGGCCCATACCACGCAAATGCATTGGTTTGTTCAGGGGGCAAGATCATATCATTATTTCACTTTTGATGAAGGACTCAAGACGCCTTGTTTTCTTAAGGCTCTCAATAAATCTGAAGTTAAAGCTTTTACTTCAAAATGACTTTTTCTAATTTTTGCCGCATATTCGCTTAAAGCAGCTTCAAAAGCCATGCCTTGTTGTTGATGCACTGGATTTTTAGTTTCAGCAAAAATCATTAGGCAATTTTGTCTTTTTTGGACCATATCATTATTTAATCGGAAACTATCAACCAGTCCACGAGATCTCGAGTAAACAGCAATAATTAGCTTTCTTAAATCATGGTTATTAATGCGTCCAATTAGGAATGCATTTGTGGCATACACAGTGAAATAATCTTGAGTGATTGGCCAAAAAAACAAAAACGGCTGTCTTTCAGCGAGAGCTTCTAAATTAGCTCCGACACCATTCATATAAAGTTCCCATAAGGTTTCAACCTCATCATGGATTGATTGTAAAAGACCCATGATTAGTTTTTCTTCTGCTTTTTTCGAATTATTGGCTTGCAATGAATTCGAAATATACGTTCCAGCCAATGACAAAAGGCCACCGACCAATGCTCCAATAAAGCCACTCATTAGGTCAGTTTGAGAAACGTCACACATGTTATCTAGCCAAGTTCCCTGAAGTAATTAGTGTCATGTCATCCGGCGCTTTTTTCTCGCGCTTGGTCATGAGCTTGGTCAGGCCGTGGATATAAGCGCGCGCCGAAGCCACCAGCGTATCGGGGTCTGCCCCCTGCCCGTTTACCGTGCGGCCGTTTTCTTCCAGACGAACAGTCACTTCTGCTTGCGCATCAGTGCCTTGGGTGACGGCGTGAACCTGATACAGTAACAAGGAAGCTTCATGCGGAATAATCTGCTTGATCGCATTAAACGTCGCATCCACAGGGCCGTTTCCGGTCGCTGTGACCTTGTGCACCTTACCATCAAATTCCAATTCCAACTCCGCGCGCTGCGGACCTTTTGAACCCGCATAGATTTCAAGATTCAAGAATTTGATACGCGCCAACGCATTCGCAACTTCATCATCCACCAAGGCAATAATGTCATCATCAAACACATCGCGTTTTTTATCCGCTAAATCCTTGAAGCGCTTAAACGCATCTTCCAGCGCGTTATCGCCCAATTCATAACCAAGCTCTTTCAACTTGGAGCGGAACGCATTACGGCCTGACAATTTACCAAGCTTCAACGACGACTTGGTCAACCCCACCGAACCGGGTGTCATGATTTCATACGTCTCGCGGTTTTTTAGCATACCGTCTTGGTGTACGCCGCTTTCATGGGCAAACGCATTCGCGCCCACAATTGCCTTGTTCGGCTGCACAGGAAAACCTGTAATACCCGACACCAAGCGCGATGCGCGTGTGATGACTTCAGTATTAATTCCGGTAGTAAACGGCATTCTGTCGCCGCGCACCTTTAATGCCATGGCAATTTCTTCGAGCGCCGCATTCCCTGCGCGCTCACCCAAGCCATTCACGGTGCATTCCACCTGCCGCGCGCCGTTAATAACACCAGCGAGCGAGTTTGCAACCGCCAAGCCCAAATCATTATGGCAGTGCACGGAGAAAACCGCTTGGTCAGCATTCGGCACGCGGTTGATAAGCATTTTGAACATCGCGCCGTATTCATCAGGGGTGGTGTAACCAACGGTGTCAGGAATGTTTATAGTGCCTGCACCCGCCTTAATCGCAGCTTCAACACATCTGCACAAAAAGTCTGGTTCGCTGCGCGAACCATCTTCCGCGCTCCACTCCACATCGTCGGTTAAATTACGCGCATAACTCACTGCATCAATCACCGCTTGCAATACCTGTTCCGGCTCCTTCTGCAATTTGTATTTCATGTGCAATGGCGATGTGGACAAGAATACATGGATACGCTTGCGCGCCGCCGGCCTTAATGCTTCGGCTGCACGCTCAATATCGGTCTTGGCGGCACGCGCCAACCCGCAGATGGTCGAATTCTTTATAAGCTTTGCGACTTCATTCACAGCCTGAAAATCGCCCGCTGAAGACACGGGGAAACCTGCTTCGATCACATCGACGCCAAGCTCCTCAAGGACCGCCGCAATGCGCAGTTTTTCTTCAAGATTCATCGCCGCACCCGGGGATTGTTCCCCGTCACGGAGCGTCGTGTCAAAAATGATGACACGGTTCTTGTCGTTTACTGCATTTGTCGTCGGCTTTGCCATTTTTTTTAGTCCTTTTTTTATCTCCTAATTAGTGCAGAATAGCACCTCTACTGTCCAGCATTTCATTTTGTTTTCAGGCGGTTTCTATTCATTTTGTTGCCTAAATCATGCGTTTCAAGGGCCCTCATTAATGAAATTTTCTGTAATAGTTGTGAATAAAGGCGATAGAGGGATGCTTTCCCGCTGCTTAACCAGCATAGCACAGCAAACCCAGCGCGATATTGAAGTATTGGTGGTGGGTCTAAAACACCCGCTGCCGGACGAACGCTTCCGCTGCATCGAAGCGGATACATCGAACATCATTGCTGCGAAAAATCTGGCCGCAAGGCAGGCCGCAGGCGAATGGCTTTTATTCCTAGGTGCCACTTCGGTTTTGGAAGATGAATGCCTCGCACGGCTCTATGCCGCATCCCTGCGCTTTCCCGATTGCGCCATGTTTGCAGCAACCCAGTTGGATAATGCCGCACCGGAAATGCTGGCGGCTGCGGGGAAATCCTATTTCTTTGCGGGCTTTCCATTCTGCGGCGGCAAAGACTGGCCGATGGATGTATTGCCCGATGAAGGCGAATGCTTTGGTGCAAACACGGCTTGCATCTTTATTCAAAAAAATGTGTTTGAACAACTGGGCGGGTTTGACGACGAATTTGAAACCATGTGCGAAGATACCGATTTGGCATTCCGCCTTCGCCTTGCGGGTCATCACGCAATATTGGCGAGCGAAGCGGTTTTATTTGTGACCGAACATCCGCATAAGGAAGCGTATTATTATACAAGTCGGAATATCGTCTGGACGTTTGTTAAGAATATGCCGGATGCATTGTTCTATCCACTCCTCCCGCTACACATTCTAATTCACGTGTTCATGCTATGCGATGTGCTGCACTTTAATGCGCGGCTATCGGGTCTAATCGCTGCATTCAAGCATCCCAAACAGCTCTGGCAAAAACGTAAATCGGTTCAAAGCGCACGTAAAGCGAGCTTCAAAACCATCGCACGCGCACTGACATGGGGCTTAAGCACAGTGTTCTGGCGAAAGCCCGATATAAGGAGGAGAAGATAATGGAACGCGAGAGATTGGCCGCATTCAGCGATGGCGTGATCGCCATCATCATCACCATCATGGTGCTGGAATTGAAAGCACCGCATAGCGCGGATTTTTCCGCGCTACTGGAATTGATGCCGGTGTTTTTAAGCTACGTGCTGAGCTTTATATACGTGGCCATCTATTGGAATAACCATCACCACATGCTGCACACGGTGCATCATGTATCTGGTTCCATTTTATGGGCAAATACGCATTTACTGTTCTGGCTATCGCTGGTGCCGTTTGCAACCGCATGGATGGGGGAAAACCACTTTGCACCAGTACCCACCGCTGTATATGGTGTCATGTTGCTGATGGCAGCGATCGCCTATTACATCCTGCAATTGGTGATTATCCGTTCGCATGGCGCGAATTCCATCCTGCGCAAAGCATTGGGGAGTGATATCAAAGGCAAGCTATCACCGCTTTTATATTGCTGCGGAATTGCATCGTCCTTCGTGATGCCTACAGTAGCAAACATCATCTACACGATCGTTGCGATTATCTGGCTAATTCCGGACAGGCGCATTGAACGCGCCCTGAAGGAATAGAAGTCGAGAATTATTTCTCTTCTTCCTCTTCCTTTTCGGCTTCAACTTCTACGTCGTCGCCGCCAAGATCGTCGGTGTTTTCCAACACTTCATCGCTCTCGGTCTCCTCGACTTCTTCTTCGGTATCCACCACCACTTCTTCAACGGTTTCAACCTTCTTCACTTTTTCTTCCGGCATCGCGCGGCGGCGTGACTTCAGCAGCGCTTCAGGATCAAACAGCGTGTTGCAGCTTGGGCATTCGGGTGCCTTCTTCTTAAAATCATAATATTTAGCGCCGCAGGAATGGCAGGTACGCTTAATGCCCCAATCCGGATTGACCACGTTGTAACTCCCTAGAATGACTATTGGAATCTTGATTATTGTGAAAAACAGAGCCGCTGACTTGCCATAGGTGAGGTTTGCTGTCAAAACTATTTTGAAAACACCCTAACTCCCTAATGTAAAAGCACTTTTATGTCGCACGTACCCCAGCCCCTAAGTAGCCATAATGCCAATTCCATAAAGGGGGAACTGACTGTTCCGGGCGATAAATCCATCTCCCACCGTGCCCTTATGCTGGGTGGCATGGCGATTGGCAAAACCACCATCCGCGGGTTACTCGAAGGTGAAGATGTTTTGAACACCGCAAAGGCGCTATCCCAAATGGGTGTGCAATCTGGCAAGAATGCCGACGGTTCATGGTGGGTGCAGGGCGTTGGCGTTGGCGGATTGCTGGAACCAGACAATATTCTCGATTTAGGAAATTCCGGCACCTCAACGCGATTGTTGATGGGGCTGGTCGGCAGCTATGGCTTCACAACCTTCTTCACAGGCGATGACAGTTTACGTAAACGCCCCATGGCGCGTGTGACTATTCCTTTGCAACAGATGGGCGTCAGCTTTCATGGACGTTCCGCCGGTCGTTTGCCGCTTGCCGTCATCGGCACATCATCCCCTATTCCGATTACCTATTCATTGCCCGTTGCATCGGCGCAGGTGAAATCCGCCGTGCTGTTATGTGGCTTAAATACCCCTGGTATAACAACGGTTATCGAACCCACCCCCACGCGCGATCATACCGAAACCATGTTGGAACATTTTGGCGCGAAGATTACCTATGCCAAGAATAAGGAAGGTAAAAATGTTATTCATCTGCATGGCCAGCCGGAATTGATTGCAAAGGATATTGATGTTCCCGCAGACCCTTCCTCTGCTGCCTTCCCTGTTGCTGCCGCACTGATTACTTCTGGATCAAACCTGCTCGTTAAAAATGTCTGCATTAATCCGCTGCGCGCGGGCTTCTATGAAACAGTGCGCGAAATGGGCGGCGATGTTGTTTATGAAAACGAACGCATGCAGGCTGGCGAAAAAGTTGCCGATATCCGCGTCAAACATTCCGCATTAAAAGGCGTGCATGTTCCTGCCAGCCGTGCTGCATCGATGATTGATGAATATCCTATATTATCAGTCCTTGCCGGATATGCCGATGGCACCACGACGATGGATGGCTTGGGCGAGCTACGGGTAAAGGAAAGCGACCGTTTGGCAATGATCGCCGATGGGTTGAAAGCCTGCGGCGTAGAACACGAGATAAAAGGCGAAACACTTATTGTGAATGGCAACGGCAAAGCACCAAAAGGCGGCGCCACTATTGCTACCGCTATGGACCACCGTATTGCGATGAGCTTTTTGGTAATGGGGCTGGCATCACAGCAATCTGTAAATATTGATGATGGCGGTTTTATTAACACCAGCTTCCCGAATTTTGTTGGCCTCATGAATAATCTTGGTGCAAGTATTTCATAATATTGTTTTTATTAGATTTTTTTGTTCGCTTTTTTCACTTTTGCAAAAAAACGAATTGAATGTAACTACTTTTTGTAGTATTATTATTGCAAATGTATTACAAAAGGATTGACAATGACTACAAACACAGACACATTGCAAATAAGGATTTCTTCTGACCTTAGAGCGCAGGCGGATATGGTTTTTTCGTCCATCGGCCTTAAAACATCAGAAGCTGTTCGATTATTTCTTCAACAAAGCGTCAATAGCAATGGGCTGCCATTTCAACCTACCGCACGGGTACCGAATGCTGAGACATTGGCAGCCATGCACGAAGTTGAGGAAGGCCAAACTGAAGAAGTTACAATAGAACAGTTGAGAAAAGAATTTAAAGCACTGAAGAAAAAATGACTTTACGCATTCATCGAACCAGCAGTTTCAAGAAAGACTTAAAGAAAATTGCGCGGCAAAACAAAAAACTCGATGATTTGGAATTAGTTATTCTAACCTTAGCTTCTCGCAAAAGGCTTGCTCAAGAGTATAATGATCATAAACTTAGTAATAACTGGAGAGGGCATCGCGAATGCCACATAAAACCTGATTGGCTGCTTATTTATTCTATAAAAGACGATATTCTATACTTAGTTCGAACAGGCAGCCATTCAGAACTATTTAAATAATCCAGTGCACATTAATCTAGGCGTAATATTAAATGAACAATCAGCAGGTAAAAAAGCAATCCGACATCCACTTGGTCGATGATGCCGATATGGCCCTTTTTACCGGAAAAAACTGGGCACAGTACGAACCAACATGGCGCGCATTAAAATACGCGGAGCGTCCCAAAACCCTATTCGATTTCAAAAACATCAACTGGCTTGCGCTCGGCCTTGCACCTGTCTGGTTTTTATACCGAAAGATGTATTGGTCGATGCTTGCCTATTTTGTCATCGTTTATTGTATTGACCTTGGCCTTGAAATGGCCGGCATTAAAAATATTCCGGGCATCGTCTATGCGATCGCCGTGCAGCAAATCAGCCGCATGATTTATTTGCAAGTGAACGCCAAAAAGATCCTTGAGATCCGCAAACTCGGGGAAACCGAAGAGGTCACCACCAAGAAACTGGCGCAAGCTGGCGGCGTTTCCAACACTGCTGCTTATATAGGCACAGCGGTAATTGCTGGCTATTTGGCTTATGCCATTTATGACACGGTTACATCAGCCAAACCAACCATCACCGGCACACCTTACCAGATGGAATTACCCACAGATGGTTCGCACATTCCCGGTGAAATCATCGTGCCAAAAGAGGCACCAAACGAATAAGCTTATCGCATGATTCCAGATAAGCATGATTTGATTGTTGTGGGGGCTGGCATTGCCGGCCTTGCCACCGCTTATTTTTACAAATGCCAGTTTCCAAATCACTCCGTTCTGGTTCTTGATCGCAAAGGCACAGGCGCCGGCCTTTCAGGACGTTCTGGCGGCCACCGCATGCCCGGGTTTGAAGCGGACTATAGCGAACTCGTCAAATTACTTGGCGAAGATAAAGCCTTGGAGCTTTACCGCGAAACCATCGAAACATCCAAACTGACTGATGCAATTATTGCCCGGGAAAAAATCAAATGCGGCGCGCGGCATGGCTACTGGATTGTCGATGAACAGGCATCCGAATTCTCAAAGCTTGATGAATTCATGAGGCCCCGCCGCGCGCTGGGCATTCCTGAACCCGAATTCCATGAAGGCGCAGCGTTAAAAAAATTTGCTGATTTCAATGGCTACAATGTGGGGCTACATTTTCCCGATATTGCATCCTTTGATACGCCCAAATTCATCTATGGCCTTGCGGACGCCTTTGTTAAGCGCGGCGGCATCATTGCGGAAGGCAGCGAATATGACTCGCACGAACCCTTAAAACGCTCATCAAAAAAACATGCAGTCATTCTCACCACTGGCCAAATGCTGCAAACCGACAAGCTGGTTTTAGCAGGCGGAGATATTCTCAGTCGGCAAATCGAATTCCTGCATCACCGTACAGTTACGGTTTATACGGGTCGCATCGCTGTGCGCCTCGCCAAGGATGATTTCAAACGTATCTCGCCAAACGCACAACCCCTCGCGGGATGTGATAGCGATTTAAAGAGCAATCAAAATCCCCTTGAAGGGGATTTTTTATGGTTCAGCCTGCGCAGCGATGGCTATTTGGCGATGGGGTTTGGCGGTTGTTTTGGTAGCCCCAACCATGAAACCACCGAAAAAAATATCGCCGATATGATTGCCGATGTGCGCCGTGAACTATTTGAACGCCTGCCGTTTTTAGCCAACGGGCATTACCGCATTAAGCCTACTGTGGGCGGCTTAAATACATCCAGTAATCTGTTGCCAATTGTCGGCTCCCTTACCAGCGAAGAAGGTGTCCATTTCATCGCCGCGCAATCGGGCGTTGGCCTGAACCAAAGCATGCTGATTGCGAAATCGCTGGTCGATAGCTTTAAGGGCGACCGCCGCATTCACGATATGCTTTTACAATTCCACCGTACGCAGGTGCTAATCCCCACTCACCCACGACTGCGCCAAGCAGCCGTGAAGGTTGGTATTCTTGAAACATCTTCCAAATTTGCAGCAGTACGTGGGGCCTGCCATGTGGCACATGGCGCTGCGCAACTGCTAACCAATGCGGTACGCCCTGCTGTGACTTGATTTAAAAATCATTCTTCAATAAACCCATTCCATGTCTAATGACTTTATCATTGCCATCGACGGGCCATCGGCCAGCGGCAAGGGCACCATCGCCCGAAAACTCGCTGACCATTTTCGCCTCCCCTATCTTGATACGGGGCTTTTATACCGCTGGGTTGCGCTATCGCTTAAAAGTCAGAATAAAGCCGCCGATGATATCGATGCCGCGCGTAATGCCGCCATTCACCTGCGCCAAAACATTATAACCATATCGTTTGATGATCCGGAGCTGCGGGGGCACGCCATTTCACAGCCTAGCTCCATGGTTGCAGCGATGCCCGAAGTCCGCCGCGAACTGGTGGAATTACAGCAATCCTTTGCTAATCAGGCGGGCGGCGCGGTGCTTGATGGCCGCGATATTGGCACCGTTATCGCCCCACACGCTAAAATTAAGCTGTTTATTACCGCTTCTGCTGAAAAACGGGCAGAACGGCGATTTAAAGAGTTGCAAAATAAAGGGCAAACCACTACATATGACGCCGTTCTAACGGATTTACAGGCACGGGATGCAAGGGATGAAACCCGAACAACCGCGCCATCCAAAATTGCAGTTGATGCTGTGAAACTGGATACCAGCGATTTGAATGTGGATGAAGCCTTTGCGGCCGCCCTGAAAATCGTAAATTCATTTAGATAGCTTGGCATGTGCCAAGCGACGTGGCGTTTATTTCACGCAACTCATGTGCGGACATGATGCGTGACAAAAAATGACTCTCACGTTTTGACACACTAACCCACTCCGCCGAAGACGTCAGGTCTTCAAGAAAGAAACTCAATGACACAAGCAGCACGTAAACCCAAAGACGGCGAAGCATCCGCAGAGCCCAAGAAGAACGACCGCGCGAAAAAAGGCGGTAAAGAAGGTCGCGGTGACAGAAACAACCGCAACAACAGCCGCAGCCAACCAAAACGCCGCGCCATCACCATCACCCCTGATGAACAAGATTACACCCAGTACCTAAAGGGTGAAAAGTTTGCAGACCTCTTCAACGAAGCCTATGGCAAGCAAAAGAGCCTTGAAGGTCAGGTTGTAAAGGGTCGCATCATCGCTGTAGAAAAAGACTTCGTTGTTATCGACGCTGGTCTGAAATCCGAAGGCCGCGTTAACATCCGCGAATTCGGCGCATCGGGCAATGTTGAATTGAAGAACGGTGACCTTGTTGACGTATTCGTAGAACGCATGGAAGACCGCAATGGCGAGTCCGTGCTATCACGCGAAAAAGCAAAACGCGAAGAAGCTTGGGTATTGCTCGAACAATCCCACACCTCGCAAACCCGTGTTAACGGTATCATCTTTGGTAAGGTTAAGGGTGGTTTCACCGTTGATCTCCAAGGCGCAGTTGCATTCTTGCCAGGCTCCCAAGTCGATATCCGTCCGGTGAAGGACATCACCCCATTGATGGGCACCCCGCAACCATTCCAGATTTTAAAGATGGATCGCGTGCGTGGTAACATCGTTGTGTCACGCCGTGCTGTTCTGGAAGAAAGCCGCGCCGAAGCACGCACTGAACTCGTATCCAACCTCAAGGAAGGTCAGATCCTGCAAGGCGTGGTCAAGAACATCACCGATTACGGTGCGTTCGTTGATCTGGGCGGTGTTGATGGTTTGCTCCACGTTACCGATATTTCATGGAAGCGCATCAACCACCCATCCGAAGCATTGCAAATCGGCCAAAGCGTGAAGGTACAGGTTATCCGCTTCAACTCGGAAACCCAGCGTATCAGCCTTGGCATGAAGCAATTGGAGTCCGATCCATGGGAAGGCGTTGCAGCCAAGTACCCAGCCGGTACGCGCTTCAGCGGTAAGGTTACCAACATCACCGATTACGGTGCATTTGTTGAACTTGAACCCGGCATCGAAGGTCTTGTGCACGTGTCAGAAATGTCATGGACCAAGAAGAACATGCACCCGAACAAGATCGTCAACCCCGGCCAAGAAGTCGAAGTTGTCGTTCTGGATGTGGACAGTGCAAAACGCCGCGTATCCTTGGGCGTGAAGCAATGCCAGGAAAATCCATGGGCACAGTTCGCAGAGAAGCATCCTGCTGGCACCGAACTCGAAGGCGAAATCCGCAACATCACCGAATTCGGTCTGTTTGTGGCATTGCCCGGCGATATCGATGGCATGATCCACATGTCCGATATTTCATGGGACAAGTCCGGCGAAGAAGCACTTGCCAACTACGCCAAAGGCCAGGTTGTCAAGTTCAAGGTTCTGGAAAACGACGCCGAAAAAGAACGTATTTCCTTGGGTATCAAGCAGCTTTCTGCCGACCCATTCGAAGGCGTTTCCTTGGGCGTTAAGAAGGGCGATGTGGTTACCTGCACCATTACCTCCACCAATGAAAATGGCGTGGAAGTAACCCTGCTTGATAACCTCACGGGCTTCATCCGCAAGGCTGAACTGTCACGTGAACGCACCGAACAACGTCCAGACCGCTTTGCGGTTGGTGAAAAAGTGGATGCCAAAGTCACGCAAATTGACAAGGGCGCACGCAAAATCACCCTCTCCATCAAGGCACGTGAAGTTGATGAAGAAAAAGAAGCGATGGCCGAATACGGTTCATCGGATTCAGGTGCAAGCCTTGGCGATATCCTCGGCGCAGCCTTGAAGAAGAACAAAGAAGATAAGAAGGATTAATCCTTATCGCCCGAGCGGTTGCGCCGTTTGTGCGAAGCACAGAGGCTTCGCAATAACAAGGCGCAGAGCGAATGGCTAATAAAGTAATAAAGCACCCGCCCCTTACAGGGCGGGTGTTTTTTTATCTCAACGATGGCGGGAATGTAATCTCGTGGAAAATGGTTTCCAACGCAGGGCGCTTGGCCAGTTTTTCGCGGTAGTCGCGTAAAAACGCATTACCGCTGCTATGCAACTCGGCAAAGGCTTCGCCGGTCATGATCTGAACCACGTCATACCCCTTCTGGCCCACCTCAAACGGTCTGCAAATTTTGACCAGATTGATATTCGTGCTTGCACGGTCGGGCTGCGTTTCCAACTGCATGTCGGCAGGCGAACGGTCGGTAATTAATGTGCCCGCATAAACCGTTGCGCTAATTTCTTTCAAGAGTGTGCATCCCAGCGCGGCAATCGTGTTCGCGAAAACATGGCTCATTGCCTGAACTGCGCAATCATGCATGAACAAAACACCATCAACCCGTATATTATGAAGGGCAAATGGCAAGCGGTGCGTCTCATATGACCTGCGCATCTTGTTTAACAACAAATCGCCCGCCACATGCAGCGTGGTGTGGCGGTGCCTGTCCACCAAATCAAGGTAACTGACAAGCCCACTGGTCGTTTTTACAATTCCTGTGCGGTACACGTGTTCTGTCGTATCCAGTCCAAGGTCCGTGGCAAAATCAATAATCGCAGCCATGTATTTTCTGCCAAGCAATTCGCTTTGTTTGCCGCTGGCTTCCTGAATAACGCCATTTTGAACGCTAAGCAGACCATGAATGTCACCCTGTGCGCCGCACAGCGCAATAAATTCCACCCTACCCGACTGGAATAATGATTGGTAGTCCAGGTGCAATTCATTATCACGCGGTTTGTTGCGCAGGCAGTTCTGTAAATCTTTTCCGGCTTTATCAAGTGCTGCAATTGATTTAATCTTTACAAAACGCAGCCCGTCTTTTGTAACGGCTGGGCGTCCATTGAGATTGACGGTTTCATAATCAAGCCCGCGCGCCAATCCCACCATACGGAACCCTTTGAAATCGGCGTTGGCTAGCTTAAGCAAGGCTGGCCCCTGCTGTTTGGCATGATTGAATAAATCAATCCGGCCCAATGCATCATAACTGAACAACCAATGCTTTTGCTTATCTACCGCTTCCACCAGCCAATCGATAATCAGATCAAGGCTGTATTGCTGCACTTTGAAATCACCTTCAAATCCCATCGATTTGCGCAATTCGCGCTTCACACGGTTCATGAAGCTGGTCATTTCATAACCTGCGTGCACAAATTCTGCCGATAATGCGCTCCACTCTTCCATGGCTTTTAAATATCGCGGGGTGCGCTTTTCGTGATTTTCAACGCGGCCTGTTTTTGCAACCACCGGCAGCAAGGCTTGGCCAAGGCAATCTACCAGTTGCGCTGCTTTTTGCGGGTCATAGGGGAAATGCTGTTCGGCGATATGCTGAAAATAGCCCTGCAAAGCATCTTCTGCTTCAAACCAATACGAAATGCCTTGTCGGTATGTGTGCTGTTCGTCGGTCGCCATTTATAATGCCGTAAAATATCATCTTAAATCTGCGCCTATAGTTATTAGAAAAGGCACCTTCATATACAGACTAATTTTACTTTCAGCCGCAAAAAGTTGGCCAAATGGCTATTTTTTAGCAGCGTCGGCAATGCCTTTGGCAATCAGCGCCTTGGCTTCATCGGGGCCAACCCATTGCACAATCTTCACCCATTTGCCTTTTTCAAGGTCTTTGTAATGTTGGAAGAAATGCGCAATTTGCTCGCATAAGCTTTGCGGCAAATCCTTATACGACTGCACTTTGGAATAGAACGGGTGCAGCTTGTCAACCGGCACCATCAGAATTTTTTCATCGCCGCCGGATTCATCTTCCATCAGCAATGCGCCAATCGGACGCGAACGAATAACCGCGCCCGGCACCACCGGCATCTGGCACACAACCAACGCGTCAACCGGATCGCCATCGGCCGAAAGCGTGTGGGGAATAAACCCGTAATTGCTTGGGTAAACCATTGATGTATGCAAAAAGCGATCGACGAATATTGCGCCGCTTTCTTTATCGAATTCATACTTAATCGGATTGCCGCCTTGGGGAATTTCAATAATCACATTCACTTCATCCGGTGGATTTTTTCCAATCGGAATTTTTTTAATTTCCATAACGTATTCGTCCTACTTTTTAAAAATACCAAACTTGCGGGATGATGTAGGCCTCACGCCATTTCACGTCAAGTTTCATCTTGGTTTTTCAGACTCTTCAATTTTAACGTGTGTTTCACGTGAAACATTTTGTGCAAAGGCCTGATATATAACACTTATTTCTATAGGCCTTTTTGCTTTACAGATGGCGCTTCAAACCTCTATAAACACGGCCATCCTTGCTCATGGCGGTGGTCGCTGTGAGCTATGGTTAGGCGGGATATTAAAATCTCGTACTTACCTGAGCATCCATAGGGAATATAACATGCCTCTATATGAAACCGTGTTTATCGCACGGCAGGATTTAACGCCTGCACAAGTCGAGACGCTTACGGGCGAAATCGAAACAACACTGAAAGCCCAAGGTGGTAAAGTGACCAAGACCGAACAATGGGGTCTTCGCACACTCGCCTACCGCATCAACAAAAACAAAAAAGGCCATTACACGCTCATCAATATTGATGCGCCTGCGGCGGCTATCACCGAAATGGAACGCACCATGCGTATTCATGATGACGTGATGCGTTACATGACCATCCGCGTTGATGAACACGAAGAAGGCCCATCGGCTATTCTTCGCCGCGCCAATGATGATGAACGCCCATCAACCGGTTTTGGCGATCGTCCAAGCCGCGGTGGTGACAGAGGTGGTGATCGTGGCTTCCGCCCTCGCCCACAACGTAGCGAAGAAGGAGACGCAGCATGAGACGCGAACGTGAAAATACCCGCGGTGCAGCCGCAAATGCAGAAGAAGGCGCACCAGCAGGTGCAGGTGGCGGCGGTCGTCGTCCATTCTTCCGTCGTCGCAAGACTTGCCCGTTCAACAGCATCCACGCACCAAAGCTGGACTGGAAAGACGTGAAGCTGCTTGGCCGTTACATTTCCGAACGCGGAAAAATTGTGCCAAGCCGCATTTCTGCCGTATCCACGCATCACCAACGTGATCTCGCAAACGCAATCAAGCGCGCGCGTTTCATGGCGTTGTTGCCTTACGCTCGTGAATCAGGAGACTTCTCATGATTGAAGTAATTCTACTCGAAAAAGTTGGCCGTATCGGTCAAATCGGAACCGTGGTGAAGGTTAAGCCCGGCTATGCACGTAACTTCCTTCTGCCAAAGAAGAAAGCGCTGCGCGCGACCAAGGAAAACCTTGCTTACTTTGAAGCCAAGCGCAGTGAAATCGAAGCAGCAAACGCTGCTGCCAAGGCCGCTGCTGAAAAATCAGGTAAGAACCTTGATGGCAAGAAGTTCACCACCATTCGTCAGGCGTCGGAAGTCGGCCAGTTGTTCGGTTCGGTTACCGTTCGTGATATCGCCGAGCTTATCAAGGCCGGTGGGTTCACCGTGGAACGCCAATACATTATGTTGGCGGCGCCAATTAAAACGATTGGTGTATTCCAAATCCCAGTGAAGCTGCATGCCGACGTCAGCGTGACCATTACGCTGAACATCGCCCGCACCGAAGACGAAGCCAAGATCCAGGAAAAGACTGGCAAGGCTGCGATGCGCCGCGAAAATGCTGCTGAAGACAAAAAAGCTGAAGCAGAAATCAACGCGGAAAGCTTCTTTGAAAAGCCACCTGAAGAACTGGCTGCTGCACCAGCTGCTGAAGCTAAATCCGAAGGCTAATCCATGAACCGCCCTTCCACTGCGGCACAAGGTTTTGAAGCGCTGACCATCAGTGATTTCGAACTTGTCCGCAATGCGAAGGGCGAATGGCTTTTGATCGTCAGTCAGGCCCCTGCCCCGTTTCTTGATAATCCGCTGCAAACCCTTTCCGCCCGCGTCGATGCCGGTGGCATCGTGGTGCAAAGCGGTGCGGCAAAAATGCACTTGCAAAACATTCTGTCATCCCAGTACATGATTGCACTGGAAACCGACAAACCCGCAGCGCTGTATTTCAGCGTGGTGGATGATGACGGGTCAAAGCAGTTCAGCGCATCCGTGCCGGTGATATGGGATTAGTTATGGGATTAACGGGAACCATCGATGATCAGTTTTAAAACATCCCGCAATCTGGCCGCCAACCTGCACATTGCGATTGCGATATTCCAGTTATCGTTTATTTACACGCCATTGCACGACGTGCCGCATATGTTCGCGGTGGTGCAATGGGTTTCAACCCCGCTGTTGTTGATTAGCGGGTTCTGGCTTACCTTCGGGAAGCGTTTATATAAATAATTTTTTATAAGTAATTTTTATCGGGAGATGATGATGGCCATTTCACTTCGCAAGGCTGCGCTTGCCACCGCCGCTGCATTGGCGTTATTTGCCCTTTCATCGACAGAAGTATCAGGACAAAGCACAGCATTACCGCCAACTTTCAAGGATGCTGCGGCAGAAAATGAATACAAAGCTAAGATGCGCAGAGTAGTAGCGCAGGTGAGGAATGTTCCTGCACAGCAGTTACCTGAAGTTTGCAATATTCGTATGATAGCTTTTTCGGATGCAATTATTAAATACAACAGAGACCCTGTACTGCAACGTCTGCTTGTTAACATAAGCGAATCTACCCTGATTAATTACGCTAACTTTGTTAATTGCCGAGATCCAAACGATGCAAAAATTAGAGTTGTTAACTCAACATATGAAGATAACTTCCGTACATTAATGGTTGCGAACGGCGTCATTCCAAATACAGAAACAGCATATGGCCCTGCATATCAACCCACGGCGCCTGATGGAAAAAGACAGCTCATAAATCCTGCGCTCAAAGATGCGCCAAAAAATTAGGCGCGGTTTTTCCAGATAAATTTTCCGTCACTATTTTTTAAAAAATATTTTTTGCGCAATTTTTTTGTGCAGAAATATTTCCGCGCGATGAGCATTTTTCACTAGCCAAGTAATTCTGGACTCGTTTAGTAGTGATTACTGTTACCCTGCCTTAAAACTAACCATTTTGGTCATATATATTGGCTTGAAACTAATCAGTAATGAAAACAGTAAAGAATCCAATACCTTGGAGTTTTACTTTTCTATGGCAGTAATCAGGGCAAATAGTTACTATTTTCTGGCCTTATCAAAGCAAAAAGTAACTTTTTTGGCTGGGAGTTTATCATGTCGATTAGTATCCGCGACGTTGCGCTTACAACAGCAGCAGCCCTTGCAATCTTCGCGATGTCAGCAACCGAAGTCTTTGCGCAAGGCAGTGCCATCCCCCCTACACAGATTAATGCTGTACCAAATGGCTTGCCTCCGGCATTTAGAGATCAAGCTGCACTAGACGCCTATAACGCAAAAATGCGTAGGGTAATAACGCTGGTATCCACTCACCAAGCTGGTGAAGTGCCTGAAACGGTCCGTCTGAAAGTTATTTTATTCATCGAATCCTTGAAGAAGTACAACAGAGACCCTGAATTACAAAGGGTGTTGGTTCGAGTAAGCGAAGAAACGCTATCTAACTATGCACGATATGTTAATGGTTTAGACAAAGATGATGCAAAAATTCGAGTTGTGAATTCAAGTGATGAAGACGCATTCCGCACATTGATGGTAGGTGCTGGCGTTATTCCAAACAGCCCCACAGCATATGGCCCTGCCTATCAGGCAACACGACGTACATCGACCCTTGAGCGTCCCGGCCCGGTTTTAGCAGAAAATAAGAAATAAGTAATCTAGATCTAAGTTGGTTTTGGACCTGCGGGCACAACTCTGGCGGCGACCTGCTGGTTCGGTTTTTTATCTGCGGCCGCGGCGGTTGATGCTGTTGCAGTGGCTGTGCTTTGCGCAACCACGGTTGCGGAAGGTGAACCGCTAGGCGTGCCAGCTGTATTTTGGGCGACCGCCGTTGCGGATGGCGTGCCAGTTGGTGTTCCGGCAGCAACTGTGGATGAAGGGGTTGCCAATGGAGCATCAGCACGAACCGTTGCACTTGGTACAGCACCAAATTCATCTAATGCAGATTGAACAGTTGCGATTTCTCTACGTTCTACGGCACTAAGAGTTGGTGTTGCACTAGGCGTTGCCGTTGTCGGCACACCCCTTCTCTCTGCCAGAACCTCTGGGCGAGCGGATGGAGTAAAATGCCCTGCAAGTTCTGGATGCAAGCGATGGCGTTCTGCAAGAATTCGCCTTTGTTCTGCTTCAACTTCAGATTTGAGTTTTTCAATTGCAGCAACGTCATGGCCTTGACCAATCCTGTTTCTTTGCGCTTCATAAGCGCGCCTAATTGCTTCAGCATCATAATTATCTCCAAGTGATGGATGATTTCCATGTTGCAAGCGTAATTGTCTGCGAACTTCGTTTTCAGTTTCTGTAACAATCTTATCATGCGCCGTGCGGCCTTCCGGCGTGCGAACCTGATCACGATTATACTGCTCGCGCTGTTTATGCAATTCAGCCAATTGCCTGTCTGCCTCGGCCATGGCTGTGGCATCACCGCGCTTTTCTGCGTCTAGGCGTGCTTTTTTGATCCTTCTATATTCTTCTGCGTGGCGTCTGGCATGATCAAGGTGACGGTCAGTATCAGCGCCTTCGTGAATACGCAAGCGCGCAACATGCGGTGCAACTTTGTTGGTGAAATGCGGATTTTCTTTGCCCGCACCCAACCCAATGCGGCCCACATCATTCACGACCTGTTGCATTTGTTCTCTGGTATGAACGCCAAGGCCCCATAATTGCTGCGATGTTGCAGCATTAAACCCATAGGTTGAATGACCATAGGATGCATAGCTTCCATAATCGCGGAATGGGGTGCCGCCGTAATTCGGATAGCTGCCATTCGATGCGGTGGTGGTGTTATCAATGCTTCCCACCGTGCCGCCATTGCCCACACTGCGCGCGGCAAAGATGGCCGCTTCAAGGCTTGGGAAGGTGCCATAACGCGCAAGGGCCGTGTTATATTGTTCTTCGGTCACGCCTTGGGCTTTCAGGTTATCAAGGAATGCCTGTTTGGTATTATCCGGCAATGCGGCGCTGGCGGCGGCGATAACCGCCTGCATAATGGATTCAGAGCTGGGGTTATCGGTTTGGTATGCCGCCGCTAATACCTTGTTCAAATCGGCGCCCGCCAAAGCAGGCAGGCCTTTTGCAGCGCGAATGGAATTGATGGCCGCAAGATGGAAATTGATGATTTCATTGCGGCGTTCATTGCTGATGGGGTAACGCTCGCGCTCGGGAAGATTGCGGTTCTGGTCTGGATCAAGCCCGGTTACGCGAATGCCGACGCGCGCACCCGCACGTGCACGGTGCACTGGAAATCTGTAAATGTTTTCTGGTGCGTCACCAAAAGCCATAAAAAATTCAACTCACAAAAAATAAAAAAATCTGCACAACATGCGCATAAAAAACTTCCCGCAAAAATGCTGCGAGACACTGGTAATATTGCGTTATTGCGGTATCTATTTTCTTAATTTCGGGATGGATTTTACGCGTTGTTAATGAACACAAAAGGAATTGGCGTAGCGTGGTAAAACAAACTTAAGTTTTAACAAATTAGTTTTTTAAAACTTCTTCATTTAACAAATTAGTTTGTGACGCCGATGAATGCGCTAAAACTCACTTTGGCAGCACATCCGCACTGATTTCACCGCGTTTTATCCAGCGGTTTAAGCGCCATTCGAAAGACAGCAGTGGAACCATGCGCCCTGCCCATGCAAATATGCCGTGTTTATCAATCCATAATCCGTACTGAACATAGACGGGATCTTCGGCAAGGATGCGTTCTTCTGCCCATGCACGCGCACCGAATATGACGCACACAAAGAAGAATGCGATGCTTAGGCGTATGCATTCAAGAATGGTATCGCCTGACATAAATGGCAACCATACCAAAATCCATGTTACACATTTGAATGTATAGACGGGATGTTTGCAAAAATGGAATGGCCCCGCGGTGATGATGCCGCGATTGCATAAATTGGATGAACGCGCGCCGAATATGGCTTCGCCCCAATAATGCACTAGCTCCGATATAATAACGATGCCGCCAATGGTGTAGAGCATGATTTCATTCGCATGAAATTGTGAAACCCATGGCTTCATCCATTCGGGTTCCGGCGTAACCGGATGATAATTGGCCCAGCGGCCAAACACGCCCGATACCAGCGGCGCATAGCATATCAGCGTGACAATATACGCAAACCATGTATCGCTAATGCGGCGGATATGCGTGCCGAAAATGCGCGCGCTGAACAAATAACCCGGCATAATCGCGGCGATAATCAGCCCATAAATGGCCAGCACAATCATGGGCTGCAATTGCGGCCATGGCATTTGCAAGATTGCGTCTTCGCGGCCACGGAAAACTTTCAGCGTTTTGGGAAGTTCGCAAAAATTAATCGCAAAGAAAAAACCTTTGATGAACCATGTGAGCAATTCATCGCGGATGCCCGCCCACTTTGCTTCCTTCCAGCGCAGCAGCGTGAACAGCCCCAGATCTTTTCCATCGCCTTCGGATGGGCCAAGGCGCCATTCGGTAAACAAATGCGTTAAAAACATAACCGGCGGAACGATGGGCAAAGCATGCGGAAGCACTGCAAATAAAGGGGTATATTGCGCACGCTGATATTCCTGTAGCGCCCACCAGAAAAACAGCACAACCGCCAATCCCGTCATGCTGCCGACCCATTTCAGCGTGGCGGATTTAAGCACATCGTTAAACGGAACCTGCGGGCGCGGCGTGCCGCGCCACGGCGCACGCAATACTTCCAGCCCGCACATCACAACACTAAGCGTGACCAGAATAATTTGCGTGAGTTCCAGATTGGTGAACTCGCTTGCGCGGAAATGCAAATAAAGCCCGACGATAATGATCAAAAACAAAAACGGGTCAAACCAATGCGCGATTGATTTTGGCTTTGTAAGCTGCGGCGTATCGGATGATTGCATGTGCTCAAACCATGTGAATGTGGTCCGCCTATTGTCGTGCGCAAAGGTTAAGCAAAAAATAAGCCCGGATTTCCGCAGCTCGATTGCCTCGACTGTTGCGCAGGTGAATCAAATTTGAATCAGCGAAACCGAGTCATGTGTGAGTCTTATGCGCAACACTTTTGCGCATTCGCGATAATTCGCGTGCTCGGCGCGGCCGAAGCACTGAATCACGCACAAAAATATGGTAAAGAAATTATGAATCTGAACGAAGCTACTCACAGGAAAATTTCGACGCAGAAGATTGATGACTGAAACAGCCAAATCCATTCTCGCCATCTATAAGGGTGATGTATCGCAAGCGGAGTTTGATGCGTTCTTTGCTGCCGGTGGACTGACCGTTTATGCAGCAACATCTTCGCCGTGGCGCTGGTTGATTTGCGCAGGTCAACGCAATTTCCAAACCACCCTTATTTCTCCCGAAAGCATGTTTGAAACAGGGCGCGGTGAACACACCGTCACGCCGCTGGTTATTCGCGAGAAGCCCCATGCCAAAAATAATCAGCGTAAATCATTCGAACAAAGCAAGCTGGTGCAATGGCTTTTGCGTGCTGCGCAGCAAACTACCGCTATCGCGCCCGCCGCGCATTACAATAAGCTTGCCGAAGAAGCCGATGTGGATGCTTTCACCAAACTGGTACGAATTGACAGGAATGAGTGGGATTTATTGAACGCCCTGCCCTCGCTTTCGGCGGCGGAAATACGGTATTTCGAGCAATCCCACAATGCGGCTCTCTCCGATATTGAAAGCGCATTCCTCCCCGCCAAGATGGAACTGCCCGCAACCCTTGCCAATTTTTATATCCGCTACCTCACGCAGGCGCGCCGTGATGTTGAAGCATCCCTCACCATCGCGCAGGCAACCCATTCCACCCGCCTGCCCCGTTTGATGTCGGATGCTTTGGCGGTCAGCGCATTTGAAGGCGCGCAAGCCGAACCCGTGCGCCATGAAAACAATCAATACGCTTCATCCGCATTAAACGACACATCGGTATTCATTGATGCTGCTCTGCGCATCGCGCAGCAAAAACTAAACCTGCCCATCGACCATGAGAGCCATTTGCTGCGCCTGAACGTGCAGGACATGAACCGGCTGGCGGCAGATATTGTCGATCAACACCGCCTGCATCCCTTTGCATTCTTGCTCAAAGCCAAGCAATTACTGATTGCACGGGCCGATGTCGCGCGGTTTCCAACCTTGCAACGCTTTGCCACCGCCGTGCAGGAACGCGATTTAAATGGCGATGAACCATGGGTGCAACGCATCGCACTTGCCTATGAACGCCTGTTCGAAGGCAAGGCCATGTCAGTACCAGATATGCCGCATATTGCGCAGGAAGCAGAAATTTTACGCTTCACCCGCAAAGCATAAGAACACTATAATAGCTTATGCAGACCGTTACCCCGCTCCAGCTTGAAACCGAAGTCACATATAATGCCGATGGCCTTGTGGCCGTTATCGCGCAGGATGTCAAAAGCAAAGACGTGCTGATGATGGCGTGGATGAACAAGGAAGCATTAGGCATTACCCTCAAAACAAAAGATGTGACATATTATTCACGCTCCCGCCAAAAACTTTGGCGCAAAGGCGAAACATCCGGCCATACGCAGAAACTGGTGGAAGCTTTTATTGATTGCGATGGCGATACACTGCTGTTGATGGTTGAACAAACCGGCGCGGCATGTCACACGGGCGCACCCAATTGCTTTTTTCGTGCCATTAAAGATTGATAAAGCTGTTTTTAACTTGGCCTCAACCCTTTGTTGCTAGAAACCGTGCACCCGCAAATAGAACGGGAAGAATTATAAAGGGCTAGGTACGATGCAAAACAACACTCAACAACTTCATGAATCCTGGGCACTCGCCGGTTTGATGCGCGCACAATATGGCGAGCAGGCTTTGCCGCAAGCCGTTTCCCACGCACGCAATGGATCAGATAACGACACCGCCCCCATCTGGCTATCAGTTGTGGAGTGCCTGTCGTTCATGAACAAACGCTAATTCAATCTATCTGCGATAGACAAACAAATTACCCTTGAACGGGGTGTACATGGTTATCGCTTCCGGCGCGGGCCAACGGCCTTTTAGTTCAAATTCATTAGTTATGACCAAAGCGCCGGCTTTCAATTCATCATAGAGCTTTTCGCCCAAAAGCTCTGTTATACGGCCATTTAAGAAAATCACGACTGCATCGGCATTCCGGCAATCATGGGCGAAGAAATCCTTTTGCTGGTATTCGATATTCTTGAACCCAAACAGCTTTTTAAAAAACTGCGATTGCTGATATGGCAGCGTTGCCATTTCAAGCCCCAACACATACGCGGCTGGCACTGCACGCGCAATCGTGCGGGTCATTTGCCCCTTGCCTGACCCGCAATCGAGCACATGATAATCGGTTTTGTTTTTAGCTTTGAAGTCAGCTTTTATCAGTTCGGCGATTTTTTTGATTTCAAAAAAACCTGTCGCCATGGTCGGGATATTACCGCGATTGAATGTGAATTCATAAAAGATGCGAAGCATGTAATAGGATAAAATGGCGAGCAAAATTCCTTTTTCAAAGCTTACCTCACCCGATAACTGCGCAACCATGAATGCGAGATAGCCAAAAAACAAAGCGAGGATTAGAAAATCCACGCTGCGAAATCCGGCATCTTTCATTCGTTGCAAAAGCGGTGCTTTGTTGTGCGTCATTTCATCCTCATATTTTACTGCACTATGGGTGCGTTTACCTTTATTAACCATTTTTGATTAATATTTAATGAGGTTTTCAAATTTATGAATCGCTATCCCCGATGAGCCGGATGCCACTGGATAATAACAACACCAATCTTGAAGAACTTCGCCGCCGGATAACACAGCTTACGCTGGCCGACGAAGAAAGCTGCATTCGCGCCCTTACCCCTTTAGGTCGCCTTTCCATTCAAGATGAACGGCAAGTAAGCGCGCAGGCAAAAGAGTGGCTAAGCTATCTGCGCGACGCGGCACAAAAAGCCGAACCGATTGAACGTCTTATTCACCGTTTCCGCCTGACCGATAAGGAAGGCGTTGCATTGATGGGACTTGCCGAAGCGCTACCGCGCATTCCCGATGATCCGACGGCCGATGCGCTGATTGCAGATAAATTATCGCAAGGAAATTGGCGCGAATATCTGCAACATTACCCGGATATGATTTCCAAAATGGCTTGGCTTGGGCTATCGCTGGGCAAGGATGTCAGTTCATCCAATCCATTAAGTTCGTGGGTTAACAAGATAAGCCAGCATGGTTTACGCGAAGCCGTACGCATGGGTATGAAGCGTTTGGGCGAGCACTTTGTGCTAGGCACCACAATTGAAAACGCCATACAAAACAGCAATAAGAAGAAACATGCTTTAGAGCGTTATTCCTTCGACATGCTGGGCGAAGCCGCCCATACCGCTATCGATGCCGAGCGTTATTTCATGGCGTATAAACACGCGATTGAAGCATTGGCAGGATACAATGCGATGCACAAGGTTGGCGGCAATGCGGTTCATGGACCGTCTATTTCTGTTAAGCTTTCCGCGCTGCATCCGCGGTATGAATGGGCACAGCACGAACGCGTGTTAAACGAAATCACACCGCGTTTGATGGATTTAGTAGAGATTGCCGCACACCATAACATTGGGCTGACAATTGATGCGGAGGAAGCCGAGCGATTGGAACTCTCACTCGCCATTATCGAACAGGTATTGGCAAGCCCGCACTTGAAAAATTACAACGGATTTGGCATTGCGGTGCAGGCATACCAGAAACGCGCGCCTGCTGTTTTGGATTGGCTGTATGCGCAAGCGCAATTACATGGCGTGAAGATAACCGTGCGGTTGGTAAAAGGCGCTTATTGGGATACGGAAATCAAACGCGCGCAGGAACGCGGGCTGGCTAATTACCCCGTTTATACACGAAAAGAAGCTACAGATATTGCGTATTTGGCATGCGCCAAAAAACTGCTGGGCTGGCGCGATGTGATTTTCCCGCAATTCGGTACGCATAATTTGCGCACCGTTTTGTCTATAAAAGCGATGGCTGGCGATGAACGGGATTATGAAATCCAGCGTCTGCATGGCATGGGCGAAGATTTACATGCCAAAATGCTCGATGAAGGCGTGCCGAGTTGTGTCTATGCCCCCGTTGGCCCGCATAAGGAATTGTTGAGCTATCTGGTGCGTCGTTTGTTGGAAAACAGCGCCAACACATCTTTTGTCAATCAATTGCACCAAGGCACATTAGATGTAGATGCGTTGACCGCAGACCCGTTGCAAAAATGGGAAGATGCGGATGTAAAATCCCACCCCGCCATCCCCTTGCCGGCACATATTTTTGGCGCAGAGCGCATGAACTCGGCCGGGATAAATCTGCATGATAGCGCTGTGACTGCCAAAATTACCGCGATGCTAAAAGCAGCAAAAGCCCAAGTTTGGCAGGCTTTTCCGGTCATTGACGGCAAAAAGCAAAAGGACAATCTGGCGCGGGAAATGAATTCGCCTGCCAATAGTTATCAAAAAATTGGTGAATGCGTCGATGCCATTCCGATGCATGTCAATACCGCGATGCAAAGTCTGGATGCTGCTTTCCCTGCATGGTCGGCAAAGCCGGTACATGAACGCTGTATTCCTATTGAGCGACTTGCGCACAAGCTGGAAGAACACCGCGAACAACTCATGGCGCTGTTGTGTTATGAAGGCGGAAAAACCATTGCCGATGCGATTGGCGAAATCCGAGAAACGGTTGATTATTGCCGGTATTATGCCGCACGTGCGCGTGAATTGTTCGCTGCGCCCACACCGCTTCGCGGTATAAATGGCGAAAGCAACGAATTGCGCATTCATGGACGCGGTGTGTTTGCGTGCATTGCGCCGTGGAATTTTCCGCTGGCGATTTTTGCAGGGCAAATTATTGGCGCATTATTGGCAGGTAATACGGTTGTAGCAAAACCCGCCGAGCAAACACCGCTGGTTGCCGCCAAATTTATTGATTTGATGCTGGAAAGCGGCGTTCCCGCGAATGTTATCGCTATGCTGCCCGGCTATTCTGATGTAGGGGCACAAATTATCAATCACCCGTTATTAGCGGGTGTGGCGTTCACCGGCTCCACTGCCACCGCGCGCGCCATCAACCGCGCATTGGCAGAAAAAGATGCGCCTATCATCCCCTTCATCGCTGAAACAGGCGGCATCAATGCATTGATTGCCGATAGCTCCGCTTTGCCGGAACAAATTGTTGATGATGTGATGATAAGTGCATTCCGCAGCGCTGGCCAACGCTGTTCGGCTGCGCGGCTTTTGGTATTACAAGACAGCATCGCTGATGAAGTGATTGCCATGCTAAAAGGCGCATTATTAGAACTGCGCGTGGATGACCCCATGCATCTGTGCGCCGATGTTGGCCCAGTGATTGACCAGCACGCCAAAGAAATGCTGGAAGCACATGAACGGTTATTAAAGGGCAGCGCGAAGTTAATCGGCACCGCACGTGCCACCGAAGCCGTGAACATGGGGCATTATGTGTTGCCGCAAGCATGGGAAATCCCCGCCATTTCAGCATTGGATAAAGAAGTATTCGGGCCAATATTGCATGTGGTGCGGTTTAAAACCGGCGAATTGGTGCAGACCTTTGATGCCATCAATAAGCTTGGCTACGGCCTGACGGGCGGACTTCACAGCCGCATTGAACCAACGATTGAACTTGCCAAAAAACATCTGCGTGTTGGAAATTTGTATATCAACCGCTCCATCATCGGCGCAGTTGTGGGCAGCCAGCCCTTTGGCGGCGATGCATTATCGGGCACAGGGCCAAAGGCCGGCGGGCCAAATTACCTGATGCGCTTTGCAACCGAGCGCGTGATTACGCAAAACCTTGCAGCCGCCGGCGGCGATGTGAATTTGCTGAAGCTGGATTAGAAAACTGGCGACCCCGATACGATTTGAACGTACGACCTATTGCTTAGAAGGCAATTGCTCTATCCAGCTGAGCTACGGGGTCTTGCAGCAGGTTTACTAGTCCTGCGTAGCATAAAACCTAAGCGTTAAAAAGCTACTAGTGGGCAAAATGCCGCCAAAACACTGCGCCGTTTCGAGCTCGTAAGCCCATTTGCCTTCGGCAAAGAGCTATTCATCCTGCGGGCGGGTGGTCTTGAAATTATCCAGGTAATTTTTGGGTGTAATCACACGGACTGCCGGTTCTGCCACCGAATATTCCCAGCCCTGTTTTTCTGCAAAAGCAATAGCCTGTGCCTTGTCGTTAAACTGCATTCTGTATTTCAACTCGCCCAGTGTATCGCCTGCGCTGGCCCAGCCCATGATGGGTTCTGGCGTGCGCGCGGTTTGCAATTCTGGTTCAATATTCCACTCACTGGACTTGGCGCGGCCAGACTGCATGGTACTTTTTGCGGCTTGGAAAATGCGAACGCGAAGGGTCATGTGGAGATGATAACGAAAAGATGGTCGGGGCGCACGGATTCGAACCGTGGGCCTCTAGTACCCAAAACTAGCGCTCTAGCCAGGCTGAGCTACGCCCCGAAGTAAGTAGGTTTTTCTAGGCGTTTAGCCGACTTAATTCAATAGCAAAATTAGCTACTTATCTGTATTGCCAAAATAGCTGTTAAATACGGTATCGCCGAGTTTTATGCCCCTCGCCGCCACCTGCCCGCCCTTGATTTCAAGGGTTGCACGCACCGGAAAATGGGACGAAATCGCCCGTTCATCAAAGGGTTTGGCATTTTCGGCAATCCAGACAATCTTGCCGTTATTGTCGATAAACAGCATATCAAGCGGAATTAGCGTGTTTTTCATCCACATCGATGTTTCCTGAACGCGGGTATAAACAAACAGCATTCCGTAGTCATCGGCAATTTTTTCGCGATTCATCAACCCCTTTTGCTGCTCATCCACCGTGAGTGCGAGCTCAATCTTAAATACATGCTGTTTCTTGTCTGCCGTGACAATCATCAACTGGTCAGATTTGAGACTGCTGGCTTCCATCGCGTCATGGACACCCTTGCCCGAAACAAATAAGCCATTGAAAATAACTGCGGCGCTTAAGGCGATAAGCAGATATGCAACCCATTTAAGAATTTGTTTAGGCATTTGGCGCTCAATATCTGGGGGTTAGCAGGATACCGCCATTATGCCCCGATTGCTTTTGGGCATTCAAGGCAGCAAAATGGTTTTAGAATCAGGCCAACAGTAATGCAGGGTTTCCCATGCGGGCATATTATCGGTTTTTAGCGTTGTTGATTTTTATGCTTTGTGCGGGCGTGAATGCGTATGCTCAGGATATGTTTGTGCGCCCCAATAATCAGGCGGCGCATCCCGTTGATTTGGGGATTGCCGTAAAGCCCGCGCCTGTCGCGCCCACCAATACCCAAAAAGCAATGCCCCCTTCGCAGCAACAACCAGCCGCGCAACAACCCATTGGCCAACAGCCTGCTCCAAATCCAGCTCAGCAAGCGCGACCAACACCACAGCCCGTACCACAACAACCCGCATTCGTACCACCGCAACCCGATGGTACCCTTCAAATTGTTAGCGTCAGCCAACCCCCTGTTGTCATACCGCCTGGAAACGGCGCAAACACCTTCAGTGTTGAATTACAACCTGCTTCAATTGGTCAGCAAGAAGTAAACGCACTTTATCAGCAGCTTGGCTTAAGCCCGCAGGAGATTGTTGCGAATTGCACATTTGAAAACGCGGTAGTCCTGGCAATGGGCGAAAGAAACGGTTCCATATTATCGATGGGTCGGACAACATTAGCGCAGCAACGCTTTAGCCAACCATTGACGGAAGTGAATGTTCTTCCAACCCTTGCATGTAAAAAAATCAAGCAGCCGGTTAACGGCACCGTGATTGATCAAGGCGGATTTTATAAAATCAGCGCTGGTAACGTAAGCTGCCCGCCTACTCATGGCGGTTCGATTGCGTTGACATTCAGATACCTGGGCAATGGCAAAGGCGAGTGCCTATACCGATAAATAGCGCTTAATTCCGGCGGCGGTGTTTGGTTGCAGGCGCTGGGGGTGACGCTTGTGCTGGGGCGGGCGCTTGCTGAACAACGGATTGCTGGATAACAGGCTGGGCCGCGGGCGGCGCAACTGGCGCAGCGGTTGCAGCTGGAAGCGGCGTTACTTTCTCGATATCGCCCATCCATGCAAAGATGCTTTTTACAATATCGGCAGATGAATAAATTTCCATATGCCCTGCCTTGATATTCGTCAGCATGCTTTTTGGCGGTTGTGCTGCTTCGAATAATTTTTTGGCAAATATGGGCGGAATAACTTTATCCTGCCCGGCCTGCAAAATCAGCACGGGCGCTTTAATATTTTTCATTTTGGTCACAGATTCATACCTGTCCCACAGCATCCAGAAAATCGGCACGAATGGGTAGCGATACGCGCCAACTTCTGGAATAGATGTATAGGGAACTTCTAAAACAACACCGGCAGGCGGCGCAACGCTGCCCATTTCAGCGGCCATTTCAACCGCAATACCTGTTCCAAGGGATTCCCCATATATAATCATATTGCTGATGGGAACACCCTTTTGGCGGATAGCTTCAATTGCGCTACGTGCATCTTGATACAACCCCGTTTCACTTGGGCTACCTTCATTTTTTTCAAACCCGCGATACGTTGCCAGCATCACGCCATAACCTTGGTCACGCCACATCTTGATTTTTTCAACACGCACACCAAGATTTTGGGCATTGCCCTGAAAGAATACGATGGTCAGTTTACGATTGGGTTTTGGGGGCGCAAAAAATCCATGAAGCTTGATGCCATCCGCACTGACATAATTTAGTTCAGTGAATCCTTCCAAACGCGCTTGCGTTGGCGAGAAACGGATGTCATCGGGGAAATACATCAGCTGGCGCTGAACCAACACCAAAAAGGCCAAAAACACAACATAAATGGCAAATATGGTGCCGAAAATCCCCACAAGGCGTCTTAAATAGTTCGGTTCGAGGGTTGAACGCATAAAAATCCTTTTCTTTGCTTGACGCAGCATATGGGTGGAGCTTACTAGGGAACACATAAATGTAAATGCCCCACATTAATTTTTGGCTTAATAATTAAGGCTATGCAGTACCAACCACGCCCCTTTGTGACCAAACGTAAAGACCCTATTCGCAGGTGGTTTGCGCGTATGAGCCATGACTTTAAAACCGCCCGCGGCCCCATGGAAACCCAAGGGCAGCGCGCATTGGCCATTGTTGAATCATTGTTCATCGACCATACGGTTGTGAGCCTTATCAACCCGAACCGCCACCGCGTGACGGATGGATTGTGGCGATCAAGCCAGCCCACGCAAACGCAAATTGCGGCATTGGCAAAAGAAGGCATACGCACCATTGTGAATTTGCGCGGCGAGCGCGATTGCGCATCCTATTATCTGGAAGCCGAAGCATGCCGAGAAAACGGCGTGGAGCTGATTAATTTTCCGGTGAATTCCCGCCAACCGCCAACCCGTGAAGTGTTGGAAAAACTGGAAGCGCTATTCGCGCAAATCAAAAAACCGGCATTGATGCATTGTAAAGCTGGCGCAGACCGCGTGGGTATCATGAGCACATTATATTTGCTCATTCATGACAACGTGCCTGTGGAAAAAGCGTTGCAGCAGTTGTCGTTTAAATTCGGACATGTCAAACAGTCTAAAGCGGGCGTTTTGGATAAATTCTTTGAAACCTACCGCGATTTTAACGCCAAGACCCCGATGCCATTCATGGAATGGGCGATGAATCATTATGACCGCGATGCTGTTATTGCATCCCACAAAATCGCGGGATGGGCCGAATGGCTGTATAACGATTTCCTGAAACGGGAATGATTTAAGCCTTAAACTGCAAGCGATATAGCTCGGCATAGGCGCCGTTTTTGGCAAGCAATTCATCATGCTTGCCTTGTTCAATCACTTGGCCTTTATCAATCACATAAATCACATCAGCCTGACGCACGGTGGATAAGCGGTGTGCGATGATGAAGGTCGTGCGGCCTTGTGCCAGACGTTTAATCGCATGCTGCACCATTTCTTCGGAGGCTGCATCCAATGCAGAGGTTGCTTCATCCAGCAATAAAATTGGACTATTACGCAGGAACGCACGCGCCAATACGAGGCGTTGTTTTTGTCCGCCGGATAACGAACTGCCTTGCTCCCCTACTACCGTGTCATAGCCCATCGGCAGTTTCGTGATGAATTCATGCGCTTCGGCTGCCTGGGCGGCGGCTTGGATATCTTCCATGGGCGCGCCTTTACGCCCATAGCCAATATTGGCTGCGGCGCTTTCGTTAAACACAATTACATCTTGGCTAACCAGAGTTACTGCATCCCGCAAACTGGGGATGGTGACATCGCGCACATCTTGCCCATCAATCAACACCTGCCCGCCCTGCACATCATATAGACGCGTGAGCATATTAAAGATCGTGGATTTACCGCCACCACTGCGCCCGACCAGCGCAACGGTTTGCCCCGCTTCGGCCACCAGATTTAAATTCTGTAAAACAGGGCGTTCGGGTTTATACGCAAATACGACAGATTTCAATTCGACGCGGCCTTGTTTTATCGCAAGCGGTATTGCGCTTGGGCGCTGCGTAATCTGTGGTTGCTCATCCATAATTTCAAACACACGTTGTGCTGCGGCTAGGCCTTCCTGCATCACGGCATTCAGATTGCCCAGCGAGCGAACCGGCTGCGCCGCCATTAGCAATGCCGTGACAAAGCCGGTGAAATCACCCACGGTTCCTGTGCCTGACGCCACGCGCCATGTGCCAAATGCAAGTACGCCTGCAACGGCAAATCCGCTGGCGACCTCCAACAGGGGGTCAACGCGGGCACGCAAGCGTGATGCCTTCATCAATGCCGTATAAAGTGTTTTAAATGCGCCATCGGCACGGTGTGCTTCATCGCTTTCCAAACGGTATGATTTAATCATACGAACGCCCAAAAAGCTTTGTTGCAAGAATGCAGTTAAATCACCAATTCCTGCTTGCAATGAACCTGCGGTTTTACGGATGCGTTTTCCGATTTGGATGATGGGATAGCCCATGACCGGATAAACAACCAGCACAATGACGGTGAGCAATGGATCGATGTACAAAATAGTGCCAAGAAGCGCGACTACCGTCAGCCCATCGCGCACAATTCCGGTAAGACAGCGGTTGATGGCCATACGCAGCGCTTCCACATCAGCCGTGAAGCGCGATGTAAGCGTGCCCGCAGCATCGCGTTGCAGACGCGCCAGATCGGAACCAAGTAAATGACGGTAAAGTGCATTTTGAATATCAAGCACAATTTGATTGACCATGGCGCTGGTTGAAATCGCCTGAAAATAAAGCGTTGCGGCACGGCACGATGTGACCGCAATAATCAAAATAGGAATAAGGTAAATTGTTTGTGTATCTTTTTGATCTATCAGCTTGAAGGTCCATTGAATGACCAGCGGATAGGCCGTGGTCGTTACGGCAGCGAGTATCATCAGCGCGAACACGCCGATAATTTGGGTGCGGTAAGGCTTTATCCAGAGACGCCACAAGCGAGAAACAAGCGTGGCAGTACGGTTATCAATTGGTTGTAGCACGGGGTTCAGCATGAGGCTTTATAGCAGGGTTTGCGCCGCAAAATGTGGCTTATGTTGCACAACAGCAAAAAAAATGAGCAATGGCAATGCAGTTTGTATGTGTTATAGGGGCGTTACGGCAATAAAGTCTTTAGAACTAGTCTTCTATACTAAGGTTTGAACTTGCGTGATCAACCCCTACCCTTGATTTTGTATCCATGAACGAACGTACTGCAAACCCTTCCCGACGCAAAATTGGCTTAGCCCTTGGCAGCGGATTGGCACGTGGTTGGGCACATATCGGCGTTATTCGTGGATTGAAGCGTTTAGGTCTGGAACCGGACATTATTGCAGGCGCATCCATCGGCGCTGTGGTGGGCGGGTTATACCTTGCCAATAAGCTGGATGAGCTAGAGCAATGGGCATTGCAACTGAATAAGAAAAAAATTATCAATTTTCTGGATTTGCGTATTCGCACCGGCGGATTAATTGGCGGCGAAAAAGTCACCGATGAAATCCGCAGCTATGTTGGCGAAACAAAAATCGAAGATTTGGGTCACCCTTTCACTGCCGTGGCTACCGACCTTGTCACGGGCCATGAAGTCTGGTTGCAAAAAGGCAGCATTGTGGATGCGATGCGCGCATCGTTTGCTATGCCCGGTGTCTTTACCCCTGTGAAAATGCAAGGCCGCTGGCTATTGGATGGCGCTTTGGTAAACCCTGTTCCGGTTGCTGCATGCCGCGCACTTGGCGCAGATATGGTCATCGCTGTAAACCTCAATTCGGATATTATTGGCAAATCCCGCAAGCAGGGATCATCCATACCGACCGCTGCTGGCTTTGATTTGCTCAAGATGATTGACCAGACGGGGGATGAAGGTTCGCCCACGATGGATAGTCTGTCGCGCCGCGTATTTAGGCGTGAGAGCGACGGGCCGAGCCTGTTTGGGGTGATGGTTGCAACACTCAACATCATGCAGGACCGTATCACACGCTCGCGTATGGCAGGCGAACCACCCGACGTAATGATTGCACCGCGTTTGGGGAATGTGGGATTGTTGGAATTTGACCGCGCCGAGGATGCGATTGCCGAAGGCGAATTGGCAGTAAGCCGCGTGCGTCCTGAAATTGCCGATGCATTATCGGTTTTGGCGCAAACCGTGGTTAGCGAAGAAAAAGACATCGATGAAAAAGAAGTCGATGAAGACGAACGCGAAGATTAATTCTGCGCAGGTTCGTCAGGCTTTGGTTCTGATTTTCTTGGATTGATAGGGTGAACTGGTTCGTGCAATTTTGCACGTCCGAGCAGCCGTTTTGCATGCTTAAAAAAGCCAGCCATGCTGGGCCACGGTTCGGGCAACGTGGTGCCACGATTGCGGAAACAGGCACGAATATCCACGCGAAACTTATAATCACGGTATGCGTCGCGCTTACGCAAGCGAATATAGCGTTCAATAGCAATCAGGAACTGCTTGGCAGAGCGATATTTGACTACTTTAAACGTGGCGCCATTTACCGCATCAAGAAAGCTTTTATGAACAATTATCCGGCCATCGCTGTTCATATAAGCACCCGACAAAGTCACGTTTTCACGTGCCTGCGCTTGACTAATACTAAGCTGCGTATCTTCCAGCGTTACGTCAACGGCGACGCCCTTATGCAAGAATTGCACGATCAACTGCTGGCCACCGGTGTGATAGTTGAATTTGATACGTGTAAAAATAGCGCTAACATCACTTTGCGCACTAAGGCGCGCTTCGATTTCCTGGGCAATTTCCGGCAGTGTTTTATCGCCAATATCGCGGTATGAACCCAGCACATCGACATCTTTAAATGGCAGGCCATACACCACATCGCGCATGGAACCGCCAAACAATATGGGCATTTTCAATCCGATATGCGTAAGAAATGCCAGTGCATCGCGCTGTTCCTGGCGCGGGGCAACATTGGTGATTTCAAAGAAATCATCACCGAATTCATGCGCAGGTTGAGTATTTAAGCTAATCGCCATGACATAGTTGTAGCCAAATGCATGGCCGCCCCACTACACCAGCATTACTTTCGTTAACGAATTACAGCCATTTTTTGAACTTGAAGTACACAAATGGCAATATGGCGCTAAGCACCATCAGCGTGATCGTCGCCGGATAGCCAAAATGCCACTTCAATTCTGGCATCCATTCGAAATTCATGCCGTAAATGCTGGCTACCAGCGTGGGCGGCATCAATACCACGGACACGACCGAGAACAGCTTGATAATCTGGTTCTGCTCGACGTTCAACAAACCCAGCGTTGCTTCAAGTAGAAAGCTGACCTTGTCGGATAGATAATCGGCGTGTTCGGATAAATGCGTGCTGTCGCGTTCAATGGTTGCAAGCCGCGCTGATGCTTCTTTATCAAAGCACGCATGGTTAGTTTGCCCATGCAAAAATGTAGCCATACGCGAAAACGAGACAAGCCCTTCACGGATGACGGCCAGTTTCTGCCCGATCATACCGATGTTTTGAAGCATGCTGCGCCAGTTACGTACCGAAAAGCTATTAAGTGATTTGGTTTTAGCCGCATGGGGTTCAGTAAAAATAGTACGACCAATACCATCAAGCCGCGCGGTTTTCTTCTCCAGCATATCGGCAAAGGCAGCAACGAATGCTTCCATCATGCTCAATAACAATTCCTGAGCATTGGGCGCGGGTTTGCGCAGCAGTTTTGTGGCGAACGGCGTGATAACGCGGGTAAGCATATAACGCATGGTGACGATATAATCCTTCGACACCACAAAGGTTATATTGACATTCGCATAATCATCTTCGGATTGTTCCACCGGGAAGGATGCGATGGCAAATAATTGCTGATCATCTTTGTAAAGGCGCGCGGATACTTCCAGTTCCTGCATTTCTTCGCGCGTGGGCAAATCAATGCCCAGCAGGCTTTCAATCTGCGCTTCATCTTCCTTGGTCGGATTTATAATGTCGTACCAGAAGATATTTGGCGTATCTGCGGACTTGGTTTCGGAAACAGTTACAACGCCATTTTGATTGGAATAATATTGAATCATTCTTGGGATTATCCTGCAGTTGTTTTTTAAAGCCGAGATTTTGTGTTGTTTGAAGCACCCAATAGTCAGATCAAACTATAGTCATCAAAAAAACCTTTTGCTATCAGTATGTTGATACATAAATCTGCCAATTAGCATTTTTTTATCATTTCAAAACGATAATTATCTGGCAATTAGTGGCTGCAAGAGGAATTCATAATGGGCACAACATACAGCGCGCCAGACCATCAAGGATATGTCAACATTACATTTGCTGATGGTAGACAGGCAAGAGCACTTGGAATTCCCGATCCATCTACCAACAGACTTTCTGTAAGACTGGAATACCCTAATGCAAATGGGAACGGCGGAACAATGACGTTTGACGGTCGTGGCACACATTTGACAACTCCCAACGGAGTTTTACCGCAAACATTTGCTCGGGATATGCATGAAGTTTTAGGTGCTGATTATTTTAAAAATCAATACCTCAGCAGAAGTTATCCGGATAATCAGGGTGCAATCGCCGCAGCGGCTGATATTTCCAGAGCACAAATCATGGATAACTATCTCAGGCCTAAAAAAGGCCTTGCTCCATAACCATTTTATTGAGTTTTAGATGCACATAGTTTGCGTTGATTATAGTGCATCGATTGCCGTGCACATAAGAAATGGTGACCCCCGTTGGGATTTGAACCGCGCGCGAAGCGCGACAAAAACATGGGTTCAAAAGAACTCCAAGAAATGGTGACCCCGATGGGATTTGAACCCATGACCACTCGATTAAAAGTCGCGTGCTCTACCAGCTGAGCTACAGGGTCTTTATTTCAAAGATGTGGTTTAATAGCCTTTCGCGCCCTGTAGGTCAACTCATTGATTTTGATTATTTTAAGCGATTATAGGCTGTTTTAGCGCTTCTGTACCGCCATCCCGCAAAAAGTCCATATTACTTTCAAAATGCGTTGTTAGATTGGCATATATTTTAAAGGATTTTTTGATGCCAGCCGCCACCATTTCCAAGCTCGATTCCCAAGATGTCGCTGGCTTTCAGGCCGCCCTCGCATGCTATTGGAAAGCGAATTTAGGTGTTGGCAATATTATGGTTGACCCCGCATTGGATGATATAGGGGTCATTCAATTTGCGGCACGCAGCAAGAAAGACGGCGATCTTTTTGTCAAAGCCAGTATCCAGCAATTCCAGCAATGCTTGTTTGCAGGCCATGTGATTGTTGCAAAGAACGCAGCCGGAAAAACCATTGGCGTTGCATCCTACATGCCTTACAAAGCGCAAGTTCTTGGTATTGACACTGCGCGCGATGACTATGTTGGGCTCATCAATTTTTTCAAACTGCATGATTTTAAAGGCGATGTCGAAACAGGAAAATCATTGGTTATCGCGGCGCTGGATCTAATTTCACAGCGTGGAATTCGCCGTATTGCCTATGGAAAATCGATTGATGAAGATCCAAGCCTTTTATCCATAGATGCGTTGATGGGACCTGAAAAACAATCGTTTTTATCCCATCGCTATTCGGGTGCACCAGATAACACATGTCTTGTTGTCGCGGGCATCAATGAGGCATATAAGGGCATGAAAACACCGCGCATTGGCCCGGCCCGCCCCGCCATTTTAACACCATAGGGATAATATGAGCGAGATCATCTGTGCTTCCATCCCACCTGATGATGCCGCACAATTGAATGAGGTGATGGGGTTTCACTTCCGCGCAGTACAACCTGTCGCTATGCAAAGAGTACTAGCGACGATTACCGATCACGATGTGCTGCCTTCTTTACGTAGTCGTTCCTGGTTGCCACCAATTTTCGGACAAGTTATATCCACGTTTCAACAATGTCATGCGCATGGCGGTGTATTTACCGCCCGCTGTGATGGTGTACTTATGGGTTATGCTGCGTATTCGCCTGTTGAAGGCAAGAGATTGAATATTACGCATCGCGCAAATGAACCGGTTGCGTTGTTCAATTTCTTTCGTGTGCCTTTTATTGGCAATAAAGAAACTGCGAATGATCTGGTTCTGTATGCTCTGGATGAATTACGGCAAACACCGCATTTCCGTATTGCTTATGCAACCGGGAATACCAGACAAGGCGAATATGATCTGGACAGCCTATTAAAACCCACTGCTTATGGTTTTGATACGGTTGGGCGCATACGGGTTGCAGGGTTAAACGCTGCCGATATGTCGATGGGTATTTATCGCCGCCCCGCGCACATGAAAGGGCCGTCGTTTTTGGCACCCAGTTGGCGGCGTTAATTAGATTAACTTTTTACTGGTGTATTGCCACGCGTTTAACGCATTGAAATCCAAGTTTTGCCTCAAAAATCTCCCGCTTTACTTTCGTAGTTTAGTTGTTAAAAATGCGGCCATTAAACAATAAAAGTGATTTTTCTGGAGTTATAGTCATGGCCATTACAGCAGGCGATCCCATCATTCATGAGATCATCCAAGCCCCTACACTCTATTCACGCCTAATGCGTTCGAAGCGCCCACTGGTTACTTTTTCGGTCATTTCCGGCGCTGATCAAAGCGTGAATGACAACCTGCCGAAGATGTCGGCATTGGAATATTATGATCTGGTAAAAAACCTGATCATGAATGGACGTTTGGAGCACAAACATGCGGAAGTTCTAGCTTTCGATATTCCGCGGCTAGAAGGCGAAACATTACAAGACAACAGTACCCGTGAAATGTCGGAAGCAATATTGCGCCCCGATCGCGTAGTTGTCATGGATATGGATTATTTCCCCGATCCCGATGAAGCTGGCGAAGTGATGGAAAAAATCTTCCGCTTGTACGGGCAAGCCATCACCCACAAAGGCGTGTGCGATGCGTTGAATTCAGGGCAGTTGGTTAAATGCGTGGTTAGCGCCATCGGCATCTGGACCGTGGAAGCGATACGTTTCCATGCAAAACAAACCAGAGGTGCAGGATATAAAGGCGATTACGTGCCCACTGGCCGCACGCATGTGTACAAATCATTGCCTGGCACTGGCCGTGTTGTTACAGGGCATATTGGCGAAGACCGCAACATGATCGTTGGATATAATAACGGATTTAACATTCGCAAGAGCGCGGGCATTGCCACCTTCTTTGATAAAATAGGCGAAATTATCGAAGACGTTGCAAAGGTTGATGCTGATGCAGCAAAGCATGGCGGCGTTGTGCGTGAAGAAGCGGTTATCGAGCATTTATGCAAATATGTGCCACAGGTAAATCCAAAAACCGGTGAACCGATTATTGATCCGGAAACAAATGCCCAAATCATCGAGCTGCAAGGCAAGCATGATATCTATGGTATGTTCCTTGGCTTCCGGAAAAATTACACACCGTATATGGTGGGCGACGAATTGAACGCCGATGGCCAGCGCGCTGTGGAATTATTGACCGCGCAAGGAAACGCCATGCCGCTGCTGCCGCGTCCACGTAAGCGCGGTCTTATCAGCCTTGTACGGTCTGTTTAAATTATTTCAGTTTTTGTTTGATGTGTTTAAGCACGCGGTCGCTCACGAACGGGCTGACCTCGCCGCCGAGGCGCGCGATTTCCTTAACAAAACGGGAAGAAATGAACTGGTACTTATCCGATGACATCAAGAACATGGTTTCAAGTTCCGGTGCGATCTTGCGGTTCATCGCCGCCATTTGAAATTCATATTCAAAATCGGACACGGCACGAAGCCCGCGAATAATCACCCGCGCACCCACCTGCCCTGCAAAATCGATCAGCAGGTTTTTGAATGGGCGAACGATAATCTCGGTTTTTGTGTCAAGCTTGGCAACTTCGGCTTCGACCATTTTGATGCGGTCTTTCAGACTGAATAACGGCCCTTTGCCCGCATTATCGGCAACGCCGACCACCAACTTGTTCACGACCTTTGCGCCGCGCAGAATAATGTCGGTATGCCCCAAGGTAATCGGGTCAAAGGTGCCGGGATAAAGGCCAACCAACTGATCATCTGCGGATGTTTTTTTTGCCATGTTAGTTAGGTGTTCCTGGCTTGATGCCGTGACGGATCATTTGGCTGCTGGTCATTCGGTTGTATTGCTTTCTTCAGCTGCATTTTCTTCTTCCTGCTGGATGAGCGCAGCGGAAACCACTTGTTCCCCTTCCGAAACACGGAATAGCGTTACACCCTGCGTTGCACGGCCAGCCACACGAATGTCTTTTACAGGCATACGGATAATTTGTCCGCCATTGGATACCAGCATCAGATCCTGGCTCAGCTCCACAGGCAGAGAAGCAACGATTGCGTTGTTTTTTGCACCCATATTCATAACCCAGATTCCCGAACCACCGCGGCCAGAGATGCGGTATTCATAAGATGATGTGCGTTTGCCAAAACCAGATGTTGAAACAGTGAGAATGAACTGCTCAGCATCAGCCAATTGCTTCATTCGTTCGGGTGAAAGCGTGATGTTGGCAACGCTGCCTTCTTCATCCGATTCCACCGTTTCTTCCACACCGCTTTCCGCGCGGCGAAGCGCGGCAGCCGCACGCAAATAAGCAATGCGTTCTTCGGCTGTTGCTTCGGTATGCTTGATGATGGACATAGAAATAAGTTCATCGCCATCGGCCAGTTTAATACCGCGCACACCCATGGAGTTACGGCCCGCAAATACGCGAATGTCATCAACCGGGAAACGAATAGCCTTGCCCAGTTTGGAAGCCAAGAGCACATCGTCGGTTTCTTCACAGGTATGAACGGAGATGAGCTTTTCGCCCTCCTCCAGCTTCATGGCAATCAAACCGGATTGGCGGATGCTGGTGAAGTCGGACAGCTTGTTACGACGCACAGTGCCAGCCGAGGTAGCAAACATGGCGTAGAGGTATTCCCAACGGGATTCTTCTTCCGGCATGCGCATCACGGCGGTGATGGTTTCACCCTGCTGCAATGGCAACAGGTTCACCAATGCCTTGCCGCGCGATGCGGGGTTGCCCAGCGGCAGCTTATAGACCTTCATTTCATAGACCATGCCGCGCGATGAGAAGAACAGCATCGGCGTATGGGTATTCGCCACAAACACATCTACCACTACGTCTTCTTCCTTCGTGGTCATACCGGTGCGGCCCTTACCGCCGCGGCGCTGCGCGCGATAGGTTGAAAGCGGGACACGTTTGACATAACCGGACTGCGAAACAGTCACCACCATGTCTTCGCGCTGGATTAAATCTTCGATATCGCTTTCAAATTCCAGATCCTCAACCGTAGTACGGCGCGGCGTATTAAATTGCAATTTAATCGCTGCCATTTCATCACGCATGATGGCAAGTACGCGCGGGCGGTTGGAAAGAATGTCGATGTAATCGGCAATACGCGCGGCAATTTCCTTCAAATCGTTGGAAATTTTTTCGCGTTCAAGGCCCGTTAAGCGATGCAAACGCAAATCCAGAATGGCCTTCGCCTGAATTTCATCAAGGCGGTAGGTCTTGCGTGATTTATCTTCGCTACCTTCCACAAGCATTAGTAATGGTGCAATCGCATCTGCTGACCATTCACGGGCAAGCAATTCAGCCTTTGCAATCGCAGGATCTGAAGCGCCGCGAATGATTTTGATCACTTCATCAATATTTGCAACGGCAATCGCCAAGCCAACCAAGATATGCGCGCGGTCACGGGCTTGTGATAATTCGTATTCCGTTCGCTTGTTAATGGTCTGCTCGCGGAAGGTTAGGAACGCTTCCATCACCTGCTTGATATTGAGCAACTCAGGGCGGCCATCGCGCAATGCGAGCATGTTCACGCCGAACGATGTTTGCAGCGGGGTATGCTTATACAGCTGATTGAGCACGATTTCCGGCATCGCTTCGCGTTTAAGCTCGATCACAATACGAACGCCATCGCGGTCGGATTCATCACGCAAATCGGAAATGCCTTCGATAACCTTATCGTTCACTTGGGATGCGATGATTTCGATCAGGCGAAGTTTGTTGACCTGATATGGGATTTCGTTGACGATAATCGCCATCTTATCCTTGCGCACTTCTTCAATTTGCGTGCGCGCACGAATGATGATGGAACCACGGCCCGTATGGAATGCGGAGCGAATGCCATTACGACCCAAAATAATACCGCCCGTTGGAAAATCGGGCGCAGGCATCACTTCCATCAGATCTTCTATCGACGCTTCAGGGTTATCGATCAGCATGCAGCATGCGTCAATCACTTCGCCAAGATTATGCGTTGGAATATTGGTGGCCATACCCACCGCAATACCGCCTGCGCCATTGATAAGCAGGTTTGGAAAGCGTGCAGGAAGCACCGTTGGTTCAAAGACGGATTCATCGTAATTGGGCTGGAATGCTACGGTTTCTTTATCAATATCCTCCAGCAAGGTTTCGGCGGTTTTGCCCAAACGCGCTTCGGTATAACGCATCGCGGCTGGCGGATCGCCATCCATCGAACCAAAGTTACCTTGCCCGTCAATGAGCGGCAGACGCATGGAAAAATCCTGCGCCATACGAACCATTGCATCATAGATCGCGCTATCACCGTGCGGGTGATATTTACCCATCACGTCACCGACGATGCGGGCGGATTTTTTGTAAGGCTTGGAGCTGTCATAGCCGCCATCTTTCATGGCGTATAAAATTCTGCGGTGAACCGGTTTCAATCCGTCGCGCACATCTGGCAGAGCGCGGCTCACGATTACGCTCATTGCGTAATCGAGGTAGGATTTTTTCATCTCATCTTCAATCGTGATGGGAAGCGTATTGCTGTTTGAAGGTGGTTGCCCCGATGGTGATTGTGGTGGCAAGGTGTTTTGATTACTGCTCACGTGTTTTTCCTAATAGATTTATGATTCTAATGCCGTGAGTGTAGGCATGGCGCGAAGAAAAGCAAGCATTTATAAGTCTAAATAACGCTTGTTAATCAATGTGTTACAGGGTGATTTTAAGGGGATTTTTGATATTAGAGTTTAGAAAGAAGATTTGCCATTCTGCCCCACTTCCACTAGTTAAAAAGCTTCAAATCTCAATCCCGTTTAGTTGAAGGCTCCCAGATGAAACTCACCCGTAAAGTACGCGAAATTCTTGATAATTATGATAGCGATTGCCCCGGCACCAAAGGCAATCTTGCCCGCATGTTGATGGCAGGACGTTTGGGCGGCACCGGCAAGATGATCATCCTTCCAGTAGATCAAGGATTTGAACACGGCCCCGCACGTAGCTTTGCACCAAACCCCGATGCGTATGACCCGCATTACCATTACCAATTGGCAATCGATGCGGGACTGAACGCCTATGCTGCTCCGCTAGGTATGCTCGAAGCTGGCGCAAGCACATTTGCCGGAACCATTCCAACCATTTTGAAAATGAACAGCGCAAACAGCCTTTCCCGCCAAAAGGAAGCGCCAGACCAAGCCGTAACCGCCAGCGTGAAAGACGCGCTGCGTCTCGGCTGCTCTGCAATCGGTTTCACAATTTATCCTGGGTCAGACGTCATGTATGACCAGTATGAAGAATTCCGTGACCTGTCACGCCAAGCAAAAGAAAACGGCTTGGCTGTGGTGTTGTGGTCATACGCACGTGGCGGAAATCTTTCAAAAGATGGCGAAACTGCGTTTGATGTCATTACTTATGCTGCGCACATGGCAACACTTCTTGGCGCACATATCATTAAGGTAAAATTGCCAACTGATTTCCTGGAACAAGGCGAAGCCAAGAAAGTGTATGAAGCGAAGAACATCGCACGCGCAACCCAAGCCGAGCGCGTGAAGCACATCATGCAATGCTGCTTTAACGGTCGCCGTATTGTGGTGTTCAGCGGCGGCGCAACCAAGGGCGAAAGCAGCGTGTTCGATGATGCACGCGCCATTCGTGATGGCGGCGGCAATGGTTCCATCATCGGTCGCAACTCTTTCCAACGCCCACGCGAAGATGCATTGAAGCTGCTGGATGAATTGGTGAAGATCTACCAAGGCAAGGCGTAATAAACCTGACGCGCATCTACCTCATCACCCCGCCGGAATTCGAGTTGCAAACACTTGCGCAGCAGCTTCCGGCGGTGCTTGATGCGGCGGATATCGCATGCGTGCAACTTCGCATCAAGAATAAAACCACCCAAGATTGGGAACGCGCGATTGATACGTTGATGCCCATTTGCTGGTCACGCGATATTGCATTCATTTTGAATGACCGCGTGGATTTAGCAAAACGATTTAACGCGGATGGCGCGCATATCGGCAAAGACGATATGACCTATACGATGGCGCGCAGCATTTTGGGCAAAGATAAAATCATAGGTGTGAGCTGCTATGCCAGCAAAGATGCCGCCATGGATGCAGCCGAAGCAGGCGCGGATTATGTGGCGTTTGGCGCGGCATTCCCCTCCTCCACTAAAGAAACCGCACCGCTGGTTCCCATGAGCGTGTTCGAAGATTGGGTGATAGCGGTAAAAACCCCGTGCGTAGCCATTGGCGGGATAACCGCGCAAAATTGCGTGCCGTTGGTTCAGATCGGCGTCGAATTCGTTGCCGTTATTGGGCAAGTGTGGAATCACGCAGACGGCGCAGTAACAGGCGCAAAGGAACTGCAAAAAGCAATCGACCAACATAAAAAAACAGCTTAAGGTTTTGGTGTTCGTTTTTTTGCTGCGAGGTTTTCATGGTCAACACCCCTTCCGTCACCATTTTATATGCAGGAATTTTCGGGTTATTACTGCTTGTGCTTTCGCTGAATATTTTCCGCGAATATATCCGCGTGGCAATTAACGCCGTATCACGTAACGAGGAATTATGGCGCAGGGCAGAACGTGCCCAGCACAGTTTTGTTGAATTTGTACCGATGTGTTTAATCCTGATGTTCCTGATTGAAGTGCATGGAGCGCCCACGCCTGTACTACATTGCCTTGGCATCATGTTACTTGCGGCGCGTATTCTTCATGCGTATGGCGTTGGTAAGGATAGCGCTGCGAATGTCATGCGCATTATCGGTACGCAAACCACGTACCTTACCTTGATGATTAGCAGTCTTGCGGCAATTTATTATGCACTCTTGCCCACACTGGTGAGCAAAATAGGCTAGTTCATCAAGAACAGCGTGCCCTGAACAAGGCAACCAAGCCCCACCACCATTAAAGCAATGCCATATACAATCACGCCCATAAAGCTTGGGCGCTTGCTGGTCATGCCAGCCAACCCTGCTTCAACTTTCTTGGGGTTCATCGAATCGCCATACGCCCAGATGAGCAAACCGCCAATGGAAAGAAATGATAGTCCCGCTATCACGCACCATGCTGCCCAGTCCATAATTGCCATGATTGTTCCTCCCCCCCAAGTTATCCATAAGTCATACCAATCTCGTAACGTCTTTTACGATATATTGGTTCTATCATTTGTTCAACTTCGTTAAATTCTCTTTAACACTCACTGGTCAATACTTAACAAAGCGTAGCGCTGTCTACGTAACTCACCGATTTACCGAAACCTTTTTTTTCAAAACGGCCTGAAAATACAAACATGAACGCAATTATCGGTATCTTGGTTGTGATCTTCTGCACCATGGGCGGCTATGCCTTTGACCACGGCAATCTTGCTGTGCTGTGGATGCCCTTTGAATTTATCATTATTCTTGGATCAGGGATTGGCGCTTTTATTACATCGAACACTCCCGCAACACTCAAGCGTGTTGGAAAATTACTGCCCACCGCATTTAAAAAACCCGCGCACAGCAAGCAAAGCTACATCGAACTGCTGAGCGTTTTATATCAAACCTTCAAGCTTGCTAAAACCAAAGGCATGTTGGCGCTGGAAGCCCATGTTGAAAAGCCAGATGAAAGCACGCTATTTCAACCCTTCCCGACCTTTTTGGCCGATCACCATGCTGTTGAATTTTTCTGCGATTATCTGCGTCTTGTTACCTTGGGCGCTGATAAGCCATATGAACTTGAAACATTAATGGATCAGGAAATCGAAGTGCACCATCAAGAAGAGCACGAAGTTTCCGGCGCCATTCAAAGTATGGCTGACGGTATGCCCGCACTTGGTATTGTAGCAGCGGTGCTTGGCGTTATTAAAACCATGGGGTCGATTACCGAACCACCCGAAGTTCTGGGCCACATGATTGGCGGCGCGCTTGTTGGAACATTTTTCGGCGTGTGGGTTTCGTATGGTTATCTGGCACCTTTGGCCAATGCATTGAATGCGCAATTCGCACTGAACGGTAAATATTATCAGGTTATCAAGGTTGGATTGCTTGCACATTTAAGCGGTTATGCGCCATCCATCTCCATTGAATATGCGCGTAAATCCATCCCCAATGATATGCGCCCGACCTTTCTGGAAATGGAAGAAGCAACATCCGCATTGCCTGCACCAGGTTAACCTTACAGGACAGAACGCATGGCCAAAGGTAACGATAGCGGCGGCACCACCATTATTATCAAGCGCATCAAAAAAGGTGGCCATGGTCATCATGGTGGCGCATGGAAAGTTGCCTATGCCGACTTTGTAACGGCGATGATGGCCTTCTTCCTGCTGCTATGGTTGCTCAATGTAACTACAGACGTTGAACGCAAGGGTATCGCGGATTACTTCTCTCCCGCCTCTATCTCCAAATCTGAATCCGGTGCGGGCGGCGTATTTGGCGGGAAGACCGTTACAACTGAAGGCGCACAAATCAATGAAACGTCACCGCCGGGTGTAAGCAAAGCGGTGCCTGAACAAAATGAAACCGATGAAGACCATCATGAAGACCCGGCTTATGGCAACCCTGCGGGCACTGACAAAAACTTGAATGACAAGCTGACCAGCGGCGATGCGGCTGCGGTTTCCCAGCTGCAAAAACTGGTTGCGAATAATGTGCCCGAAGAAGTCGCGCCAGATAAAATGAACGAAGCAGCCTTGGAAGAAGCCAAGAAACGCGAAGAAGAAAGTTTCAAAAAGGCCGAAGATGCCCTGCGTGAAGCAATCAAACAATCGCCTGAAATGGCTTCACTTGAAGAAAATCTACTAATCGATAGTACACCGGAAGGTTTGCGCATTCAGATCGTTGATAAAAACGGGTATTCGCTGTTTTCTACGGGAAATGCCAATCTGGTTGGACGTGGCCGCGATTTGGTGATGACGGTTGGCAAGGTTATCTCGCGTCTTCCCAACAAAATCACAGTGGCAGGTAACACAGATAGCACCCCTTATCGCGGCATATCGCGCAGTAACAATTGGGAGTTATCTGCAGGCCGCGCTTATTCAAGTATGATGGCATTGATTGCAGGCGGGTTTACCGAAGACCGTGTAACAGATATTCGCGGCAAGGCTGACCGTGAACCATTAATGAAAGATGATACGAAGAACCCACAAAACCGCCGCATCAGCATCGTTTTGCTGCGTCGCTATGGGAATGAAAAGCAGGAAACGCCGCCAGATGCTGCAAAAAAACCAGATGCACAGACAGCACCAGAAGGCCCTGCCATTCACCCTGCTGCTGATTTTACCAACAAGATGCCGGAAACACCGGCAGCGCCTGCGCTTACGCCGGGCAATATGCCGCGCTTAACGCCGCCATCGCCTATTCATTAATTCGGCGCAACAGGTGCGCGTGATGGCGTTCCTCGCGCAGCATCTGATGGACTGGCGGAAGGGGTAACCGTCGGCCCACTGGACGGGGTAGAACGTGGAGCTTCGCTTGGGGTAATTAATGGCGCAGCAGGCGTTGGTGAAGCGGTTACCGCACCATTGATAATCGCCTGTAATGCATCGCGGTCAGCTGCTGGAATATTTGAAGTTGTTGGAATTGAAGCTTTTATAACAATCGATTTGACCATCGCTTCAACCATTGCTGCATTATAATTGGTCGCGCTCATGGTTCTGCGCAATCCATCTACCATATCTTTGGGAAATTGGTCATTACCCGCAAAATTCGGGTCAAGCACGTGCTGTTGCAATCGGTTGAAGTTTTCCATGCCGCCTGCGCGGTTTTCAAACCAGTCATGGCCAGGAGTTCTTTGACCATCCATTGCCATTGCTATGCGCATATCGGCAAAATGCTTTCTGATTGCAAACGCATTTGGCACAGTTTGAGTAAGCGCACGGCCAGATGATGGCTCAGTAACCTGCGCAAACAAATCGTTTAAACCGCCCATAAAAAATCCCTTTTCAAAAATTGAATAAGAGAAATATAGTTTATTCGGCTTAACCAACTCTGAATTCTGCTTAAGAATTGCTTCAAATTTTAGGTATAGGCTTCGTTTATGTCGTTTATTGGCGAAGAGCTGAAAGAACTGCCCTTTTATCTAACGCGGCCTAGCCCTTGCCCCTATCTGGATGGGCAGGTGGAACAGAAGATTTTTACCCGCCTTTCGGGTAATGAGTCATCCGATTATCTTCTTACCAGTCAGTTAACACCCTTTGGCTTTCGCCGCAGCCAGACGATTATATACAGGCCCGCCTGCCCGACCTGTATGGCCTGCGTTCCTGTGCGCATCAAGGCAAATGAATTTGCGCTTACCCGAAATTTAAAACGAATTCACAGTAAAAACCGTGACCTGACGACGCATGTGATTTCAACCCGCGAAGCGGAACCGTTATACGGACTATTCAGTACCTACCAACAGGCACGGCATAACCAGAGCGACATGGCGCAAATGCAATTGCCCGATTTTATCGCGATGATGAACGAAGGCAGTGAAAACGGCGCATTACTATGTCTGAAAGATAAAGCGGATATTACCGTTGGCGCGATGCTGATTGATAAATTGGCAAGTGGCACATCAGCAGTTTACAGCTTTTTTGACCCTTTGCTTGATAAGCGCAGCCTTGGAACAGAACTCATCCTGCGCCTTGTTGAAGAAACAAAAAAACAGGGGCAGGAATTTGTCTATCTGGGGTATTGGATAAAACAATCCCGCAAAATGGCATACAAAGCGCGGTTTCCTGCGTTACAACGCCTCACGGCGACGGGTTGGGAAGATTTTGCATCTGATGGTTAAGGTGTGACCTTGGCATCAACAGGCGTTGCCTGATTCATTTCCTGCGTAACCAATGCTAAATCTTCAGGCTTACGTGCGGTGTGAATATTGGTTGTAATCGGATATGGAATTTCGATGTTTGCTTGATCAAAGGCCATTTTCAAACGCATAAAGTATTCACGTTTAATTGCCCATTGCTTTTGACCATCGGTCTTCATGCGCGCGCGCATGGCGATGGATGATGCATCAAAGCGTTCAATTCCTAAAACCTCGATCGCTTCGTATATATAGCGCGCATAAGCCGGATCCTTGCGCATGCCATCAGCCACGTCTTTCATAATTTGCATGACTTGCTTCAGGTTCGCATCGTATGCGACACCCACTTCAATAAGTACATAAGCAAAATTTTTGGTCTGATTGATAATGCTTGTGACTTCACTGAACGGAATGGAATGTACGCGCCCTTCCAGATCACGAAGACGCAGGGTGCGGATGGTGAATGTTTCAACTACGCCGGAATGGTCACCGACCTTTACCACATCACCAACCGAAATCGTGTCTTCAAGCAAGATGAAAAGGCCGGTGATAAAATCTTTCACCAATGTTTGCGCACCAAACCCCACAGCCAAACCGATGATACCGGCACCCGCCAGAAGCGGCGTGATATCAAGCCCGAATTCGGAAAGGATGATAAAGGTTGCAATAATAATCAGCGTTGTATGCGACGCATAGCGGATAAGCGGCAATAATGTGCGCATGCGTGCGCTGCGTTCTATTCGTCGACCATGCGCATCTTCGCCTTGCAGGTAACGGTCAACACCGTTACTGACAAATTCCCAAGCCACAACAACGATGAACAAGGTTATGGTAATTGAAACCGCCGCCGAGAGCATTTTTTTACCGATGGGTGAGGCAAACCATGCCGCCGTATCAAAGCCCCATGCGCTTAAAATAATCAGCGTACCAATAATCCAGGCAAAGGCTTTTACCACCCGTTCCAGTATAGGAAGATAGGAATTGGTGCGTTGTTCAAGGAACGGGAATTGACGTTTCAATTCATCGGGCAGCGCAAAGCCTTTTTCAACCAGATGGTCGATGCTGGAAATAATAAAACGGAAGAGAATAAAAGTTACTACCGTGACCAGCGTTGCTTTGATAAGCGTTGTAAAGCCCTGTTCGATATCCAGTGCCGCAATCACGTACCCGATCACCAGATATACAATTGCCAGCACATGCCATACATCAGCAACGCGTTCGCGTGTGGATTGAACAAAGGTAGTTTGTTCCCCTTTATTTTTTCCGCGAAGCCAGCTTGAAACCTGCACACGGTTTTGCAGAACGATAATCACCACCATAAGTGTTATCATCAGCCCCATGAAAGACGAGAATGCGTGAACAGAGCCTTTTGGCACATCAAGATAAAGGGCCGCTTGTGACAGAAAAAAGCCGAATACGATAAATGCCGACAATCTGGTACACCACACAAACAGATACGCTGCGCTTTCATCCGCAAGCGGCAGGAAGCGCAACCGCGAGGCGCGTTCCGCGAAAACCATTTGCAATACCCATGTAATCACATGCTGCACAATAAACGCATCAAGAAACGCAACCATGGCCTTTGCAGGTTTTGGTTCAAGTTCGAATACGCCAAGAGTGAATAACGCGGCAGCGGTAAAGCCAATGACAGGCAACAATGATAATAAATGATACCCGAAAAACGCGCCAAGTTTAGATGGTAGATTATCGAATTTTAATTCCGCAAGCATACGACGCGGGCGGCGCAAAAACAGCTTCACAATATATTTGGCAACAAGACCAGCAACGATGGCTGCTGCTGCCTGCGCAAAGAAATTCAGCCATGCGGCACGCGCTTGTTCACTGTCAAACTGCTTTTGTAGCCATTTGGATACTTGCGGCAAATCGGCAAAACTTCGCACAATCATGGTGAAGGTCGAGCTTGCCGCCGTCATGGAATTGGTAATGGCATCCAGCGCCTGCACACTGGGGACAACCGGTTCTTTCTTGGCAGGATCGGTTGAAGCTGTTGCCGCTTTTAACGCTTTAAGCTTGTTAAGGAACGCATCCCGTTCCGGCTGGCTTTCCAGCAACTGGATGACCGTTGTCATTTGTTCATCGGTCAGCTTGGTTTCATTCTTATTTAAAACTTCTTCGACTTTTGCCGCTACTGGGGCTGCTACCTGCGCAAACGCAGGTACGGCACATGATAGAACCAGTAGAAAGACAAATGAAAAAAACCGCATGGGTACACGTAAAATATGGTTAGATGGCTGCTGCGCCACGTTCATGGGTGCTGATGCGCACAACCTGTTCGATATTGTAAACAAAGATTTTGCCATCGCCCACTTTGCCGCTGCCGGCGGATTTCAAAATCGTGTCCACAACGGCATCGACTTGGTTATCCTCCACCGCAATGTCAAATTTTACTTTGTTAACAAAACTGGTTGCCGCTTCTGCGCCAACATACATTTCCGAGTTACCTTTTTGGCGTCCATACCCACGCACATCTGTTACTGTCATGCCATGCACACCCATGTCGTTCAGTGCTTCACGCACTTCGGCCAGTTTAAAGGGTTTGATGACAGCAATAATCATTTTCATATAAGGGCTCCAAGAAGTGACAAAATGCGCATTGTATAGAGTATTGCGTATTTGATGATTTGGCCTAAATTATAGCAATCATTACCCATGGTCAATTATGCGTAAAACATCCATAAATTCAAAAAAGCAGTATGATGTCATCATCGCTGGCGGCGGCCTTGCAGGGCTTACCATGGCTGCGCGGATTGGCAGCGCCGGGATGGATGTATTGGTTGTTGAGCGCGAAGCGCAAGCCAAAATGACCAGCACAGCGTTTGATGGCCGCACCACCGCAATCGCTTATGGCTCCACCAAAATTCTGGATGCCTGCGGCGTGTGGCAAAAAATAAAAGACAGTACCTGCCCTATTGATGATATTCGCGTTGCCGATCAGCGCAGCGCCCTGACGCTTGATTTTGAAAGCAAGGATGTTTTTGTACGCGATGCCTCTGCGCTAAGTGGCGCAACCGGCCCTGCTTCAGGTGACACCGCATTTGGCTATATTGTGGAAAACACGGTCTTCCGCACCGCACTATTCGAACGCCTTGCTGAATTGAAAAATGTACGTCTCGCCTGCCCTGTCACCATTCAGGATATTCATTATGAAGAAGACGGGGTAACACTGGCGTTGGATGATGGGTCGATGCCGTGCGCGAAGCTGCTGATTGCCGCGGATGGTAAAAAATCATTCTGCCGAGAGCATGCGGGCATTAAAGCAAGGCATTGGTCGTATAATGAAACTGCGCTGGTGGTTACCATTAAGCACACCAAACCGCATGGTAATCTGGCGTTGGAATATTTTTACCCCGGCGGACCATTTGCTGTATTGCCCATGAGTGATAACCGCTCCAGCATCGTATGGACTGAACGCCCCGATACAGCCCAAGCACTAAGCACCATGCCGGAAAGTGAATTTATCGGTTTATTGAAAGCGCGCGGCTGCGACACACTTGGCGAGATAAGCCTTGTAACTCCGCGCCAGCAATACCCGCTGCGCTTTATGCTGGCTGATTGTCTGCACAGCACCCGCCTTGCCTTGATTGGCGAAGCTGCACATAGCATGCACCCCGTTGCAGGACAGGGATTTAATTTAAGCGTTCGCGATATTGGCGTATTGGGTGATTTGGTGGAGATGCGTTTCAAAGCAGGAGACGAAGTGGGCGCCGATGAATTGCTGCAACGCTATGATGCAGGTCGCCAGCTTGATCACTTCACGTTTATGACCGCGACCGACATATTGGTAAAACTGTTCTCAAATAATGTATTGCCATTACGTCTTGTTCGCCGGTTTGGGTTGGCACTGATTGAAAAGATTCCGCCTGCAAAAAAATTCTTTTCCCGTATGGCCATGGGCCTGCTTTCCCAAGGTAAATGACCGGTCAAGTAACACCTTGAAATTATATCGTTATTTTCAAATAACATTGAATCGTCACAATCTGTTACTATATAGGCTGTACGCGAATAACCACCCTCGCGTTTAACAGGAGAAAAAAATGACGAACAACCCATTCAATCGCGGTGCCGACAGTGTAACCATTGAGCGCCTAGGTATGGATGCTGGCCTTCGTGCCCACATGCTACGTATCTATAATTACATGGGATTAGGTGTTGCCATCACCGGGCTTGTTGCCTGGCTGATTGGTGAAAATCCAGCGCTCTACGCACCCTTCTTTAACGAAGCAACCCGCCAAATTTCCATCCTTGGCTATGTTGCCATGTTTGCCCCATTGGTATTCATGCTGTTCATGGGCGCTGTATCACAGCGTTCTTCAGCATCGACCTTGCAAGGCATGTTCTGGCTATTCTGCGCATTGATGGGCGTTTCGATGTTTAGCGTCTTTATCATCTTTACTGGCGCAAGCATTGCGAACACCTTCTTTGTAACGGCGGGTATGTTTGCTGCAACATCGCTATGGGGATATACAACTAAAGCCGATTTGACCAAATTCGGCAGCTTCCTGATGATGGCGGTGATTGGTCTTATCATCGCATCCATCGTGAATATATTCCTTCATTCCACGATGATGCACTTCATCATCTCCGGCATTGGTGTGCTGGTATTTGTGGGCTTAACCGCTTATGACACCCAGCGCATCAAGGACACTTATTCCGAAAGCTATGGCGCCGAAAGCAATGACAAGCTGGCCATATTATCGGCATTGCATCTGTACTTGAACTTTGTGAATCTGTTCCAGTACATGCTGCAATTCATGGGCAGCCGCAGAAATTAAGCGCTGCTACATAACCTATTAAAACCGCCTGATGAAAATCAGGCGGTTTTTTTTATGGCTTGAACACTTACCGATAAATGCAGTAATCCTTTCATATATTTCATAAATTTTTCTGTTGGAGATATGATGTCCCCTATTCGTCCTGACACCAAAATATCTGCACAAGAACTAATAGCAATCACGGCTAGACCCGCGGATGAAGTGATTGGTTCTTTTAATGTCTGGCGCTCGCCCGTTCACGGCATGTTGATAGAACCTGTCGGTAATTGCCCACATCGTCCCATCAAAGAGGTTGCGCCCGAAGCAATTTCAATTGCAGCAACGCATAGCGATGAAATAGTTACGCTGCTTTATGGCAAAGAATTGCAATATCGTGTTACGACTGAAACAACCGTGAATGATATTTGGGCGGCTAACTACTACAGAATGGTTCCTGCGGCAGATCGCTACGCGCAGCCAACGCCATTATGGACCCGTGCACTAAACCTGCTTGCACGGCTTATACCTTAAGCCTTATTCCCAATGGATTGTTTGTGCAGTGGTGTTGACCATTGCAATGTATTGAAGCCGTTACAGGATGCACAAATGCCCTGCCATTCGCCGTGGGGTTGTTTGCAGGATATGCACACCCATGCTTCATCTGGCGGCGCGGAAACTGCCAGATTTTTCCATCGTGCCACGGCAGCTTTATCATTCGTTTGAATATCTTCGATATGCGCGAGCAAATCATAATAATCGCGGCGCGGATGGCTATCGGCCAGCGCTTTAGCATAACTGCGCGCTTGGCCCCAAAGGCCTGCTTTGGTCAGTGCGCGCGCAACGAGTAATTTTGAATCCGCATTACCCATATTGCTTTTGGCAAGTTTTTCTGCAGCTTGAGCTTTTTGCAAATCACTGCGGCCGGTTTTTAAACTTAAATACAAATCACCCAATTGTTCATGCGCGCAATTGGGCCACGCACGTTCAATGAGCGCCGCTGCTTCCTTTGCCTTATCTTGCTTGGCAAGCGCGCGTGCTGATGTCAGTACTGTTGGCACCCAGTTGGGGTGCATACGGTCAGCCTGCAAGGTCATTTCAAATGCCTGGCTTGCGTGATTGTGTTCCAGCGCTTCTCTGGCACGTTCAGTAAGCAAAGCGGCCTTGGTGTCGCGCCATTCCTTGCGGGGCATGCTGTGATTGGCACGAAGCTGTTCCAGCGTTTGCATTGCTTTTTCCCAGCTGCGCTGGCGCACCAATACATCAAACAATAATTTTTTTGCTAGCGGCAATTGGGGATGCTTATCGGCAAAACTGGTGGCTGCCTGCAACGCCTCCCCCTGCTTGTTATCACGGAGATGTTGTTCAATGATTTGTTTCCAGGCATAGGGTGAGCTTGCTTCGGCAACCGTGCTGGTCGTGGGTTCAATAACAGATTGCCCCACATGGGATTTTACCAGATCGACAATCTGCGATGGGCCAAGCAGCTTTTCAGCCTTACGCAGGAACTTCGCACCCTTGACTTTTTTCTGTTCGGAAAATGCGCCAATCGCATCGGTCAACATTTTTTGTCCCAAGCGTTGCTGGCGCAAGTGCGTGTGCATACGATAAAGGCGCGGCGTATTACGAATAGCCGCAACGGTTTTCGCGGTTTTGTATGAAATTATAATGAGTAAAACCACAACACCTAGCGCTAGCGCAGCCGATGTTTCAATAACACTATCCTTCCATTCAAAGGTAATTCGGCCAGCACGCTCTGCCACCCAAACGGCAACAAAGACGACCAAAATTATCTTTAAAAGGAATACGAGTAATTTAATCAATTGACGGGTTCCTCAGGTGTATTTTCTTGTACTTTTTCCTGTACTTTTTCGGGAACCTTTTTAATTAGCGGCTTTTCTACAGGCGCAGCCACTGGTGATGCCGACATTGTTGGTTCGGCAACAGGAATGCTGACATCCTTCAAATCATTCAAAACAAGATGCTGAAGCGCATTTACCGCTTCTTCCGTCAAGGCGCGGTCACGCAGCTTTTCCTGCCACTCAGCAAATCCCTTGGGTAATTGCACCGTGTTTTTCTCAGCAAACGTGGAAGCGATGCTGGTTGCTTTGGGCCAATCGCCCGTAACAATTGCGGTCTGCAATTCATCCAGCGATTTGCCGATGGGGGTACCATCATCCACCTGCCCGTTTTTCTTGCGCACGACCACCAGCTTTTGCAGCTGAATGCCAATTTTATCCATCAGCCCATCGGCCTTATCCAGTTTTTCACGCGCAAGAAAATCAGGCGTGAGCGCATGAAGCCCGTTTAATAAAGCCGTGTCAGACGTTAGCGGCTTATCAAACCCTTTCAACAAATTATAGGCATGAGCCGATGTTTCATTGGGAATGATGGTTGCTTCCAGTTCCTTTACATCATTCTGGAACGATAGCCCCAACTGCGCCTTGCGCGTGATGTGTTCCAACACTGCAAGAGCTGCTATGTTTTTTGATTTAGCCAATAGTTCCGCTTTAATTTGTTGGCGCAATTCGGCGTTTTGCTTTTCCCAATCTGCCATTTTGATATTTACAGCAGCGGCAGTGCCTGAAAGCTCCGCTGTGTCTTTTGAAGGTGCGGGTATTTCAGCAAGCTTTTGCTGCAAGGTATCGAATTGCTTTTTGAACGTGTCATTCATCACCGTCAGGGTATTTTCTTGCGCTTTTAAACGGCTTTCCATATCGCTTGATGACTTTTCGGTCATTAACGGCGATACCACCTTGCCTTCACGCACATCGGCAGTTGACCATAACTGATAACCCGAAATGCCCAGTGCAAGCAGCGAGAAAATAAATGCAATCGTTGCGCGCGTTGTGCCGGGAATGTGCGGCGACTTTGGATTAATCGTTGAATTGGATTTCATCAGCGAGGAGCTGGAGGAATTTTCATTAGTCATGCTAAACCACCAATCAATTGAACTATCAGTAGAATGTGGCTTTCAAAGGCCTTTTGCAAGACAATCCCTTAAACAATCCATCATCGCCTGATGAGTGGGTGATTTTGCAACGAAAAGCGATTTCCATCCTGCTTTATCCAGTGCGGCCGCAACCGCATTGCTCAAGCAAAATGCGCTTAACTGTTTGGTGCTTGCCTGTAACCCGGCGGCTGTAATCAGGCCATTGAAAATATCCGCCGTTCGGGCCGAATAAAACAGTACCCCTGACAGTTTATTGTGCTGTATTGCCGCTTGCGTTGCCTCGTCAAACTGCTTTATCGCGTCAGCTGTATAGACAAGGCGCTGGTCAATCCCAAAGCCCGCATCCAGCAATGGTTCATAAAATTCGGTATGCGCATGTTCTGAAGTAATATGCAGCAGCGCGCCAGCATGGGGTTGTACCGACGCCTTGATAAGGCGCGGTAAATCGGCCGATTGCTCGGCAGTAGCCACTATATGTTTAAAGCCTGCATCTTTGAACAAGGTTGCCGTTTCTTTACCCACAATAAACATCGGGATTGTTTCAATATTGGCGAGGTTTTTTATACCCGCCAACGCATTACGGCTGGTGATAATTAGCGCTGATGTTGTTGCGGAAATCGGCTCGACACCCTTTACAGGCTGAATATCCATCAGCGGGGCTAGCAGCGTATCCGCTCCAAGCGCCTCCACATCCTTTTGCGTCGCAGTAGCGTGTTCAATTGCACGGGTGATGAGGATGACTGGTTTCATATCATGAACTTCTATTATTCCGGTAAGATACCTGCAGGAACTTGCTTGCGTAACGCGCGGCCCACTTCGCGGCCCAGACTTACCGCATCACTGGCAGCGGCAGTTTGCTCCGCTTGCCAGATACCTTTGCCTTGGGAATCCGCGACAAGCCCTTGCAGGAATAATCCACCGGAATTATGTACGGCAAGTCCTGCAATAGGTGTATTGCATGAACCATCCAACACTTCCAACATGGCGCGTTCTGCCACCATGGATGACATGGTTTTGGCACAGTTAATTACACCGAGCGCACTGCGAATACCGTCATCGCCCGCGCGAATTTCAAGACCGATAATTCCCTGCGCCACCGCAGGTAATATAGTGCTGGTATCCAAAATTCCATTGGCACGTGATGTTAGGCCAATCCGTTTTAAGCCAGCATAAGCAAGTAATGTAGCATCTACCTGCCCCGCTTCGAGCTTTTTTATGCGCGTGTCGATATTGCCGCGCAAAGGCACCACTTTTAAGTCCGGGCGTTTATTCAAAAGCTGCGCCTGACGGCGAAGGCTGGACGTACCCACAACCGCGCCTTTGGGCAAGCCATCAAGGCTATCAATGCCATTGGTAATCAGCACATCGCGCGGGTCTTCACGCGTCAGGCTTGCAACAATTTCAAGCCCTTGGGGTAGCCATGTCGGTACATCCTTCATTGAATGAACCGCAATATCGATACGGTTTTCAAAAAGAGCTTCTTCCAGTTCCTTTGTGAACAGCCCCTTGCCACCTACATCGACCAGACGCTCGTCCTTGCTGCCCAGAATATGATCGCCAGAGGCCTTCAAAACCACAATTTCAACCGCAGTAGCATCATTCAATTCAGGATAATGCGTGCGCAGCTGGGCCAATACGGTTTGCGTTTGAGCCAATGCCAATGGACTTCCGCGCGTGCCGAGGCGTAAAACTTTTGAAAATCGATTCTGCATTTCAAGGAAACTTTTGAAAAAAATACGGCGACAGCCAATTTACGAAAAAAATTTTCGTGGGGCAGATAAAACATAGTTTAGTTAAAGCGTCACCTGAATCTTCATCTGCAAAATGGCTGATTTCCTTGGTTTCTATTGGCGTCGCGCTGCGCTGCGACAAAATGACGTTAATATTTGCTAATTTTCAGCAAATATCCCATAAAATTTAAGACAATTTTCCATGATTTTCGCCGTGCAATTAATTGAATTTAACCATAAAATCGCCTGAAATTATTGAAACCGATATGTAAATGAAGAGTTTTTTAACGATTACAGTGTTTACTGATATGGCTATTAAGATTTTAGGCGGAATTTTGAATCACTTCCGTACGAAATAGGAAAACAAAGTATTATAACATGAACGTAACAATCGGCGAAAAATTACCAGAGATTTTCAATCTCGCCAGAGAGCGTTCCGAGCCAAGCCGCGTCAAGCTGGCAGGCATACTTGCCGATATCTTCCTTTCCGATAATGCATTAAGTGATCGCGAACAAATTCTGATCAACGAAATTATTGACGAGCTGGTTGGTAATACAACACCGCAAGTCAAACAAATGTTATCGCAGCGCCTGTCCTTCTCGGCGAATGTTCCACACCGTGTGTTGCTGAACCTTGCATGCGATTCACATCCGGAAGTTGCAAAACCAATTCTTATCAATAGCGCACGCCTGAAAGACGAAGATTTGATTTTCGTGATTGAAGCACGCGGCACTGACCATGCACTTTCAATTGCTGAACGCACAACCATCAGCGAAGCCGTTGTCGATGCGATGGTAGCGACCGGCGATGTGGACGTAATGGCCGTAGTTGCTTCCAATCTTGGCGCGAAACTTTCACAGCGCACACTCCATGTAATGATTGAAGCTGCACGCTTTGGCAAAAAGCTCCATGAACCACTGACGAACCGTCCCGAACTTACCGCAGATATGGGCAAACAGCTGTATTGGTGGGTGGGCGCAGAACTTCGCCGTTCTATCGTTTCCCGTTTTGGTATAACCGCTGGCCAAGTTGACCAAGCACTGGAAAATTCAGTGAATGATTTGCTGACCAGCATGGAAACCGACCGCAACGATGATTTAGCCATGCAAAAAGTGGCTGAATGGTTTGCGGAACGCGAAGCCGTTACACCGCGCGCAATGATTCAAGCGCTGCGCATGGGTTTCTTTAAGTTATTCGACATCATGCTGGCAATGAAAACCGGCCTTGATGTATCAATCATTGATATGATGGTTTCAGAAGACGGCGGACGTTCAGTATCCGTTTTATGTAAAGCGATTGGCGTCGATAAGCCAAGCTTTGTATCCATTTTCTTGTTAAGCCGCGGCGCACGCCCCGGCGAACAAATCGTCAATCCAAAAGAATTGTCTTCAGCACTTGCCGCCTTCGATAAGCTGGAAACCGCAACTGCCAAGACCCTTATTGATACTTGGAAGAAAGATCCAAGCTATCTGCTCAGCCGCCTGAAACAGGCCATTCACTAAGCCTTTTCGTCCTAATTCTCACGTTTATCTAGCTTTCCACGCCACCATAATTTGCTCTAGCATTAGTCATGAAGAATGTACTTATTGCATCAACGCATAACAGCCGTGGCTTGAGCGGGGAGTATCCGGCTCTATTCAAGCGCGCCAACCTGACAACGACAGTTATCGCCCACCCCAAATACAAACCTTATGGTGGGCGCGATGTTTCGCACTGGATTGATTCATCGGATAATCCCGATCTTGTTATCATCCAGATTGCAAAACTCGTCAGCGATAATCCAAAGGCTTTTGACTGGATCATTTTAGGTGATGACAACCTTGTGCGCGCTATTGCCACCAGTTCAATTAGTGATGAATTGAAAGCGCGGATTGGCCCGCTAGGCAATTCCAACTATTTTAAACTGATGGAAGGCAAATGTGGCGCCAGCCAGACATTGTCATCACTGGGTTTTAATGTTGCCCCTTTTAGGGTATGCGAACGGGTTGCCGATATTCAACAGGCCATTGCCGAAATTGGGCTTCCTGCCATTGTAAAACCTGACCATAGCCTTGGCAGCGAGGGCGTAACCATTTGCAGAACGCAGGATGATGTTGCAGCCTGTGTCAAGAAATGCCGCGAAGGTGCTCATATCGTTGAGAAATTCATCGTCGGAAAACAGGTGCGTATTGACCCGCTATTCTTTAACGGCCAACTGGTTGCCTGTAATGCCAGCTTGATGTTGGGGATGATGCATGGCGATTTAGGGGTTTCAACCGCGCGCGGCGTTGTCTCTGCCTTACCCTATGTGGAGTTTTTAAAAAAACTGGGGGCCACACTAAACCTGCACGGCATGATGAATATCGGCGTGCTGCACGAAGACAATGGAAAAGAATTCCATATATTTGAAATGGATTGCAGGCCCAATGGCTATGCCAATCAGATTAAGCGGTTCGACAATGATTTTGCGCAAGCGATACTGGCGTATCAGCAACCTGATTTTGATGTCCACAATTTTCTTTCGCCCGATAATAACAAGCTTGCGCGCAACTTTGAACGCGATGTTCTTTATAATATCCGCAAAGGTAATATTAAGGCGCTGCTTGCATGGGTTATTAACGAGGATAATCGTTGGGATTGTCTGCCGTTACACGACCCACGCTTGTTGTTTTTTACCTTCTGGCTAGTTATTAAAGACCTAGCGCAACGGGCGCTGAACAAGCTTGGGAAACTGTTGGGTTTTAAGCGCTAGCCGCAGAATGCTTCCGCAATCACATTCCGATAATCAATAATCAAATTCAAACGCTTGGGATTTGATGCATCTGAACTATTTGGTTGTGGGTGCGCCTCTTTGGCATCATATACCCGTGTACCTTGGGGTAATTTGGAAACATCCACCTTACGGCTACCTGGGGCCAGGGTTTCGCCTTTTGCAAGAATGCGAAGGCCAATGTAATTGGCTGCACCGCCACAGGCATCGACCGCTTTTTCTTTTTCTTGGTGCTGTGTTTTGGTTGGTTCAGCTTGCTGTTCGCGGCCCGCCTCTGGGGCTTTTGGCGTTGCCTTTGGTGTTTCGCTTGCTGGCGCAGCCACTGGTTCCGCCGCATGAACCGTTCCGCTCATTAGCAGCATGGATAACACGATCGTTCCTAATAGCTTGTTCATCAAAGGCCCCTTTTGGTTGGTTCGAGTATTAAATAACATTATCTTGGCAAAAATCAGGCATCAACCGATTATTCGGCAATTTCAGCGATCCGCAGAATGTTGGTACTGCCAGGAACGCCAAACGGTACCCCAGCAGTAATCACCAGTTTATCACCCTTTCTTGTCAGGTTATGTTCCTGCGTAATCTGGCACGCGAATAACACAATTTCGTTGAAGGTTTTCGGATCAAAACCGGGGATAGGATATACCCCGTACGATAAAACCAAACGACGTGCAGTTCTGATTTCCTTGGTAATGCAAATGATGGGCACCTGCGGGCGCTCACGCGCAGCGCGCAGTGTAGTCGAACCCGATGTTGTGTAAGTCACAATACCCACCGCGCCCACCGTTTCTGCAACCTGCCGCGCAGCTGCGGTAATCGCATCGGATGTGTTTTGCTGTAAGGGCGGATGATAACCGGCAATTTGCGTACGATAATACGTATCTACCTCTACGCGCGAAATAATACGGTCCATCATCACCACTGCTTCAACCGGATATGCACCACTGGCAGTTTCAGCAGATAGCATCACTGCGTCTGCGCCATCATAAACCGCCGTGGCAACATCCGATGTTTCGGCCCTTGTTGGCGTTGGCGAGTTAATCATGGATTCCAACATCTGTGTTGCGACAATGACGGGTTTGCCAGCACTGCGGGCCTTGGCGATTAAACGCTTTTGAATACTTGGCACGTCTTCAAGCGGCAGCTCAACGCCCAAATCGCCGCGCGCAACCATAAGGCCATCTGCTGCTTCGATAATTTTTTTAAGCTGGTGTACAGCAGATGGTTTTTCAATCTTGGCGATCAACCCCGCCCGCCCAGCAATAATCTTTTTCGCTTCTTCCACATCTTCGGCACGTTGCACAAACGAAAGCGCAATCCAATCTACCCCCATTTCTAATGCTACTGCTAAATCCTTACGGTCCTTTTCAGTCATCGCCGATAATGGCAACATCACACTTGGGACATTCACGCCTTTACGATCTGATAATGTGGCCCCAGCAATCACGGTTGTTTCTGCAAAATCCTTGCCTGATTTGGTCACGCGCAAGCGCACCTTGCCGTCATCGAGCAGCACATCTGCATCATTACCTATCGCTGCAAAAATTTCAGGATGCGGCAGTTGCACACGCGTTTCATCACCGGCATCGGGCGACATATCCAGTCGGAACGACTGGCCTGCTTTCAATTCAATCTTGCCGTTTTTAAATGTGCCTACGCGCAGCTTTGGGCCTTGCAAATCAGCCAGAATGGAAATGGGATGCGCAAATTCTTTTTCGAGTGCGCGGATAAGATTATAGCGCGCACGATGATCATCATGCGTGCCATGACTGAAATTCAAACGGAACACATCAGCGCCAGCATCGAATAGTGCTTTGATTTTTTCTGCGCTTGAACTTGCGGGACCAAGCGTTGCAACAATTTTAGTATGACTGGGGCGGCGCGTACGTTTAATCGGGGGCATTGGGTATTCGCTCCTGTTGAGCGCGCCTTTGAAGGAAATGGTGCCGGTTGAGAGGATTGAACTCCCGACCTTCGGTTTACAAAACCGCTGCTCTACCGCTGAGCTAAACCGGCAATTGATGCTGAATAAACGAAACTGTGCCTATCGAGCATTTCATTGTTCCTACGTAACGCACGTTTTTAGTGGTGATATTTGGCCTTTGCAATCATCATTTCTGACATCTTGTTTGTTTATTTTGTCCTGATATTATTAACGAATTGGTAAGGACGATTCTAATACTCTTGATTAGGTTCATCTTTTATCAATCCGCCTGTTTAATAACCCGCCCAAACCTCTGCCGACCAAGCCTTTTTCAGGAGTATCGCCTTGCGCCACGCATATCTCGACACCGTTCTCCTTATCGAACGCCTTCACCGCTACTATCTTGAAGTAGTGAAAATCGATCTTGATCGCCGCAATATTCAGGACATTAACAACGTGCAGGCGCTTATTTTGTTCAATATTGGCGAAGATGAAATGACCGTAGGTGAATTGACCGTGCGCGGCTACTACCTCGGTTCAAACGTATCTTACAACGTCAAGAAGATGACCGAAAATAATTACATCATTCAGGAAAAATCACCGCACGATAAACGCTCTATTCGCGTAAAGCTTTCGGAAAAAGGCCTTGTGCTTCACAAGATGCTGAAAGAACAATTTGACCGTCAAATCGCATCGCTTAGCCCTGCGACTCTGGCAGATGCCGACCTTACTCCACTCAACGATATGCTACGTAAACTGGAGCGCTTCTGGACTTCCTTGATGAAGTACTAGCAAGTTTTGTCCCTTTGTTGATGTATATTTAATACCCTTAATTTGCTTTAAGCATATCCTTGCGGCTATCCCATTGATGGATGGCGTTATTGCTTCGATTTTGGAAGTAAAACCCTGTAAAATCTACAAAAAATCCACTGGTTTCCTAAACAAACCTTAAGCGCGATAGCGCTATTCTAACCTCATTCGCGAACACCGTTATGTGTAAAATGAGCATTAGAAAACGCAACATCCTGTCCCGTTTTTCACGCGACAACAGTGGTATTACCGCTGTTGAATTTGCATTTGTGCTGCCTGTTTTGCTATTTTTCATTTTCGGTATTCTGGAATTCTCGATGGTGTTTATGGCTGCAAACGTCTTGGAAAATGCAGCCAATACAGGTACACGCACCGGCAAAACAGGCTATCAGGAAGAAAACATTTCGCGCGAACAAACCATTCGCAATAGCATCAACCAACGCTTGTCTGGCTTTTTAGACCCAGCAAAAATTACAATCGTTACACGGGTATATAAAGCGTTTGGCGATATTGGCAGACCCGAACCCTTCGTCGATCGCAATACAAATGGTGTATATGATGCCGGAGAAACCTATACCGATGTTAATTCCAACGGCCAGTGGGATGCCGATATGGGCACAACAGGCCTTGGCGTTGCCGGAGAAATTGTTGTCTATGAAATATCCTACCCATGGCAGGTCATGACGCCATTTCTTTCGCAGATATTGGCAAATAACGGGCTTATTAATTTGACCTCGCACATTGTGGTGCGCAACGAACCCTACGGTTGAGTAGTATGAAACAGCAAACACGCTTGATGCAGTTGATAAGAGACAATAGCGGTGTCGCAGCGATTGAACTGGCGGTTGTGTTGCCGATGTTGATGACACTATTTTTGGGCGTGGTTGAAATTTCTAATTTCGTTCTGGTGAATGAACGTACCGAAAAAATGGCTCATACCATTGCCGACGTGGTATCACAAGGCGAGGCAATAACAACCGCAGAGCTGGAAAATATATTATCCGCTAGCAGCGAAATCATGAAACCGTTCCCGTTCTCAAGCCTTGGACATGTCATCATCACATCGGTTCATCGTGAAGTAAACGATACGCCAAAAGTTGCATGGCAATATGAAGGTGGCGGCACCTTGACAAATACCCATAGTAATTTCGGCGGCGCTGGATTTGCCAGCCCACTTCCGGAAGGCTTCGTATTAAATGAACGAGAAACCGTGATTATCGCTGAAGTGTTTTATAATCACGAAAATCTGGTGACCAATATGTTCAACGGCAGCAACCCTCAGCTTTATAAATATGCGTTTTATAAGCCACGCCTAGGCGCGCTTAACGTCATTTCTACCCAGTAAGGAAGGAGACCATCATGGCACCGTTAATGCAAAGCTTCCTGCGCGGGCTAAAAGATCAGCGCGGCGTGGCAGCACCAATTATTGCGCTGGCTTTCACAGCGATTATTTCATCCGTTGGTGCATCTATTGACTATGCGCGCGCACAGATGGCGCAGGCCAAATTATCCGACACGCTGGATGCAGCAGCCCTTGCCGCTGGTTCGATTGTTAATGCGCAACCAACACAGGTTGAAACGATGGCTAATAACTATTTCAACGTCAATTTTCCACAAGGCTATATGGATGCGACCATATCACCACTCCAATTCGTCAATAACACCGAAGGCAATCCGCCTATTATTACTGCTAGCGCAACTATCCCCACCATTTTCATGGGTATCGTCGGCATTAACACCATGACGGTTAATGCACATACCGAAATTGCGAGAGCATCAAGCGGTCTTGAACTGGTGCTCGTTATGGATAACACAGGCTCCATGGCTGGCCAGAAATTGACTGAGCTGAAAGCATCAGCGACCGACCTTGTGAACATTCTATTTGGTAATAATGCCACCAAGGATGATTTATGGATCGGGCTTGTGCCATTTGCGCAAAGCGTGAATATCGGCAATAGCCATACCAGCTGGCTGGATGGTACCACGTTTGATTGGGGGCCAACATCATGGGGCGGCTGCGTCGATGCGCAGGATGGCGGCAAAGACCAATCCGATGATCCACCAACCACTACAGCCGACAAATTGCGCGCCTATTACTGGCCAAGCGATAGCAATAACACATGGCGCACCGTTAGCAGAAGAGGCAGGGTTACATACTCAACCATCACTTCTACACGCGGGCCAAATGCGTATTGCTCGAAAGAAGTGACGCCTATGACCAACCAGAAGGCTGCCATTCTGGAAGGCATTAACGCCATGACCGCAAATGGGAATACGCATGTGAACCTTGGCGCGGTGTGGGGATGGCGCATGCTGTCACCCAAATGGCGCGGCTTATGGGGTGGCACGATGAATGCGAATAACCTGCCACTCGATTACGGTACAGAAAAAATGACCAAAGTTGCCATCATTCTTACCGACGGCCAAAATACAATGAGCAACAGCACCCGCACATCCTATTGGTATTTGTCGGATGGCAAGTTGGGCACAACCAATAGCAGCAATGCTGTAGCCGAATTGGATAGACGCACGCTAGAGGTTTGCAATGCGATGAAAGCCAAAGGCATCATTGTCTATACCCTGCTATATGATTTGAATAATTCGACGATTGCTAATTTGTATTCAAATTGCGCATCAAAGCCGGATTATTTCTTCAATTCGCCGACCTATGACACGTTGCATAGCGCATTCCAGACGATTGGGGATTCACTGTCGAACTTGCATATCAGCAAATAGCTAAACACGCTCAGTGCATGCGCATGATGATACCGGCGTTGCGGCCAATGAAATAGGCAACGCATACGAAAATCGCAGCGCAGGCCACAACCATGCCCCACTGTTTGCCGCTAAGCGCGACGCGCTCTTCATAACGCCAGCGCTCTTCCATATCCTGAAAAAAGCTAACGAGTGGATTTTTTTGCGGTTCAATCGAAAGATCAACACGTTTTCGGGGGGCGGTCTTAATCGGCGGAACCGCCACACGCATCGCCCTGTTGGGCGGGGCCACTTTTTGTGGAGATGGCTTTTGCTGTACGCGCTGGTTTGGCGCAGATTTTTGTTGGCTACGTTGAGGTTGGGTACGTTGCTGTACAGATTGTTGTTGAGCCGCTTGCGGCGGAAGTGATACAGCCCGCGGCGCAGGTTGTTGTGCAAGGCGCGGCGGCACGCTGGCTGCCTTGGCAGCTTGGGCACCAATCGCACCCGGCGCAGTCTTACTTGGCAGCACATAGGCTTTCTTTTCTTCGCGTACACCAAGCTTGCTGAGCGTTTCCTTACGCTCCACCCGTTCGATATTATTATCGCTATGGGTCTTTAGGAATTCCTTGATACGCGTTGCATTCGCCGCATATTTCAGCGCTTTTTCTGTATCCCAGTTTTCCAGATACAAATCCAGCAACTGCTGCTGCAACTGGTCAGATTTCAAATCTTCTTCAAAAAGGAATAAGGGGTTCGCATGCATAAATTCGGATTTATGCGTATCAGGGTAAATTACGATCACACTAATTGGCACAAATTCTTTTAACGCCGGGTCGCACGCATCCAGTAATGCCATCATGGCCTTTTGCGCCTGCTTAATCGGATCGATGATTTTGTAATATTCTTTATTCGGCTGATACTGACTTACAAGGTCGCCGCTTTCCTCGACAATTTCGCCGCTTTTGATGCTGATACCCATCAAGCCTTTGGAACGGTGCAGCAGCACGATGTCGAGCGGACGATCGTATAAGTCGTCCATCTCCTCCAAATTTACTTTGGGATTATAAAAGACCAATAATTCGCTGGTGAAATTGCGCAGCGCAGTGCGAACATTCTGCCGCCCGCGAAGTTGCTCATCGCGGGATAGGTTGGGTGCAAGGGCCTGTACGCCTGAAACCATATGTTACTACGCCGTGTTGAGAATCTAAACGGCTATGCCGTCTTTCATTTCAATAACACGGTTTAATAGTTGCGCCAATTCAAGATTGTGTGTCGCCATCAGAATCGCGACCTGTTCGTTAACGCATACTTCCCTTAATACGTTAAAAACCATAGTCGCATTAGCGGCATCGAGATTGCCAGTTGGTTCATCGGCAATCAGCAATCGCGGCTTATTCGCAAGTGCACGCGCAATCGCAACGCGTTGCTGCTCGCCGCCGGATAGCTCTGCGGGGCGGTGGCTGAGTCGGTGCTCCAGCCCTACTTTTGTTAATAATTCTTTTGACCGTTCGGCGGCAACCGTTGGGGAACGGCCTGCAATCATCTGCGGCAAGGATACATTTTCAAGCGCCGAGAATTCTGGCAACAGATGGTGGAATTGATAGACAAAACCTATGCGTTTGGAACGAAGCGCCGTGCGTTGCTCATCACTATTCGCAATAACCTTTTCACTAGCAATAATCAGCTCTCCTGAATCTGCTTTATCCAGCAGACCGATGATTTGCAACAAAGTTGATTTCCCAGACCCCGAAGGCCCCACCAGCGCAACCATTTCACCGGGTTTGAGCGTTACGCTTACACCGCGCAAGACATCCAGCCGGTTTTCACCGCTGCGGAAGCTTTTGCGCAAATCGCGGGTGATAAGCACTTCATTATTCATAACCCCATTACTCATAACGTAACGCCTCCACCGGATCGAGACGCGCAGCGCGCCATGAGGGGTATAGCGTGGCAAGGAATGAAAGTCCCAGCGCCATAATGACCACCTGCACCACCTCGCCCATATCCAATTTGGCAGGAAGCTGGGAAAGGAAGTAGATTTCAGGTGAGAAAAGTTCCGTTCCGGTCAGGCTTTGCAGCGCTTGGCGGATGTTTTCAATATTCAGGCTAAACCCAACACCAAGCGCAACGCCCGCCAACGTGCCAACCACGCCAATTGATGCGCCGGAAAGAAAGAATATACGCATCACTGAACCGCGTGTTGCACCCATGGTGCGCAGAATGGCGATGTCGCGCCCCTTATCCTTCACCAGCATAATCATGCCGGAAATGATATTAAAGGCTGCGACCAAAATGATGAGCGTGAGAATTAGGAACATCACATTTCGCTCTACCTGTAATGCATTCACGAAGCTGGCATGCACATCGCGCCAACTTAGCAAACGCAGCGGCTGTTTAGATGTGTCATCCGCAGTTTTAATCACGGCATCATAAACATCATTCATTTTATTTGGGTCAGCGACCATCATTTCCAGCATGGTAATCCCCGCTGTATTACCTTGGCCCATGCCAAAGAAATTCTGCGCGGTTTCAATGGGCATGAAGACAAAGTTATTATCAAATTCAAACATGCCTACATCGTAAATCGCGGCAATCGGGAATGCCTGAATACGCGGAACGGTGCCAAATGCCGTTTGCATACCACGCGGAGAGACTAGCGTGATTTTGCCGCCTACCTTTACTCCCAAGCGCTGGGCCATACGAACGCCGATGGCAACACCATCTCCTTGGAACGCATCCAGACTGCCCTGCACCACTTTTTTGGAAAGCACGGGCTTCACCTTGATGTCTGCTGGCTTAATGCCGCGCACAACTGCGCCGGTTGCAGCTTCCTTGCTGGAGGTCAGTACTTGCCCCTCCACCAAGGGGGTGATGCCCTTTACGCCGGGGATTTTTGCCAGCGCATCAGTAAACATTGGCTCAGGATACAGAAAGCCACGTTGAGCATAAATATTCAAATGGCCATTCAGCCCAAGAATGCGGGAGAAGAGTTCGGCGCGAAAGCCGTTCATCACCGCCATGACAATAATCAGCGTTGCAACGCCCAGCGCAATACCAAGCAGCGAGAACCAGCTGATCACGGAAATAAAGCCTTCGCGGCGTTTTGCGCGCAAATACCGCCATGCAACTGTGCGCTCGAAGGTACTGAACATTACTTATTGTCTTTCTGGCCGCACACTTTCTTGAGCGCGTCTTCAATGGTTACTTCGGCACGTTCACCTGATTTACGGTTCTTAAGCTCCACAAGACCTTTATCTAAACCGCGCCCACCGATGATTTGCCATGGCAGACCAATCAAATCGCAATCCGCGAATTTTGTGCCTGCGCGTTCGTCGCGGTCATCATACAGCACTTCTACGCCTGCTTGCTGCAGTTTGGCGTAAATATCATCGCAAATCTTGGTCGCCGCCGCGTCATTCGCCTTCAAATTCAAAAGGCCAACCTTGTACGGTGCAACCGCTTCGGGCCAGATGATACCGGCATCATCGTGGCATGCCTCGATAATCGCGCCCACAAGGCGTGATACGCCAATACCATAAGAACCCATTTCCAAGGTGATGAGGTCGCCATTCGGCCCCGTTACCTTTGCGCCCATGGGTTCGGAATATTTGGTTCCGAAGTAGAAGATGTGCCCAACTTCAATCCCGCGTGCTTGCAATAATTCGCTGTCTGGCAAGCCAGCTGCGCCAGGTTTGTGCTTTTCATCGGTTGCGGCGTAAAGCTTGGTGTATTTATCAAAGAATGGATTTAAGTCATCATTATATCCTACGGCTTCTTTGAGCGGGTCGGTCTTTACCCAATCAGGATGGCAGAAGACGCCGCTTTCGCCGGTTTCAGCGAGAATAATAAACTCATGGCTCATATCGCCGCCAATCGGGCCCGTATCGGCCTGCATTGGAATGGCCTGCAAGCCCATGCGCGCAAAGATACGTAAGTATGATAGGAACATTTTTTGATACGCAATACGCGCGCCTGCCTTATCCAGATCAAATGAATAGGCATCTTTCATCAGGAATTCGCGGCCACGCATCACGCCAAAACGCGGGCGCACTTCATCGCGGAACTTCCATTGCATGTGGTACAAATTCTTCGGCACATCGCGGTAGGTTTTAACCGATGCGCGGAAAATATCGGTAATCATTTCTTCGTTGGTTGGCCCATACAGCATTTCGCGTTCATGGCGGTCTTTGATGCGTAGCATTTCCTTGCCATAAGCTTCATAGCGACCTGATTGCTGCCAGAGTTCTGCGGGTTGAATGGTGGGCATCAATACTTCTTGCGCGCCTGCTTCGTCTTGGCCTTCGCGCACAATCTGTTCGATCTTACGCAAAACGCGGTAGCCCATGGGAAGCCATGCATAAATGCCTGCACTGGTTTGGCGCACAAGTCCTGCGCGCAGCATCAAACGGTGCGAGACAATCTGCGCTTCGGTCGGGTTTTCTTTAAGCGTAGGCAGGAAATACTGGGATAAACGCATGGGATTTTAATCTTCTTTGGATAAGGCTGGGCGAGGAGATGAAGCTAATCAAAAACCGGAGCAATGTCACCCCAGTTATCACCTGATTTGGGCGTTATTGCGGCTTTTGATTACTGCACAAAACCGCCAGCTGGCGCTCACCCGCGTGATCCAGCGGCTGGTTGTTCAGATAAGCCTTGCCGTGTTTAAAGGTGATATAGCCGGCAACCGTTTCACCCGTTACCGCTGGCACATTCGGATTGTTGCCAGGCGTAACGGTTGGGATTTTTGGTACTTTCAACCCAAAAGCCTTGGCCGCATCGAGCGTAAGGCGAAGGTAGAGACTATCTTCAACATGATAATCAGTTGGCGGCGCAACATCCGCTGGCACAACTTTTTTGCCATGCACATTGACACCGGGTTTATACGCAACATCGGCATCGGGCACATGCTTGGTTACATAACGGCATGCCGATGCATCGACGCGAATGGTTTGAGTATTCTCTTGCGCAAAAACTGGCGCAGGCATCAGCAAAAAAAGCAAAACAAACAATTTTATCATTTGTATTTAAAGCCTTTCTTTTGCGCGTTTAGCCATGGCACATCATAATCTTTTTTAAGACGTTTATAAACGGGGCAGTTTTCTGCGTGGGAACCGGGTAAATACCCGATGCTCATTAAAAATTCGCCAGTAATTTCACCGCCCGTAAATTTGAAATGCTTCTTAAACAGCTTGACCCATTCTGGTTTGGTCAGTGGGTGATGATAGCTTAAAAACGCGGAAAAACCCTTTAGCGGCGGATCTTTGTATATATCGCGCAGGGCAATCAGACGTTTAGCGTTTTCAATAATAGCTTCCACTTTTAAACGGTTACGGATAATGCCTTCATCCGCCAGCAGGCGCTTTATATCCGCCGCTTTATATGCTGCAACCTTATTTACATTGAACTTGTCAAACGCCTTTACCATCTGTGGGCGCTTTTTAAGAACGATTTCCCACGACAACCCGGCCTGAAAAATTTCAAGACAAAGACGTTCGAATAATTCATGCTCAGCGGTTAAGGGGAAGCCGTATTGCTCGTTATGGTAATGCGCATGAACTTCGTGGTATGGCGCTTTGATGCAATAGCCGCTCATTTTTATCCTTTTGCCTCAAGCGATTTTATGTAAATAATACTCGTAACACGAGTGCATAATTTTTTACATATCACATGAGCCAAGATCCTATCACAGCCCGCGCAAAAAACTACCTTGCAAAATATCCCAAAGCACCAATCGAAGTTCGTATTGTAGATAAAGGAATTGCAATAGGCATTGGCCCAGCCAGCGAGGAACTGGTTAAATATATGGGCGAAGGAAAAAAGCTCAGCCAATCACAATTTGAAACAGCTATTCGTGAAGTCACCCAAATGATTGGGCGCACGCTAAAGGTAACAAGCGAACCCACGCGCACCAGTAGCGGCAGAGTGATTGAAGTTACCAAATTCGAAGTATCGCCGGTTTAATCGGCCCATTCTTTGGCCATGCGCGAGAAGGAAATGATATCCGACTGCACCAACGCATAGACGAAAAGCCATAAAATGCAGGTCAGTATGGTGGTGCGCAACACAACCTTTTTCATATCCGGCTGCACTGGCGTGCCGGGCATCATCCCTTTTTCCTGAACAGTTGGATGCTTTACACCCCATGGCAGCACCGCAAAAATAGCAACCCACCAGATAATCACGAACAGAACAATACCGCTGGTTATGGTCATATCTACACCCGCATCACATGCACTTCGGTAACCGGCTTTTTGCCATAGCGTTCATTCATAGCGCGGCGTACGGCATGCTTAACCGCATGTTGAACTGCAACATCATCGATGCGTTGTGATTTGGGCATGGTTTCGAACGCTTCGATCACGCTGGCTCGCGCAATATTTTTATCCTGTTCGCTACGCGCACTATCATCCACGCCAAATCCTTTAATGGTAATCTGCGGATCAACCAGCAATTTTCCTTTTTCATCGACCACCAGCGTGACAACGGCCATGCCATTCCACATCATCTTGGTGCGATCTTTGAACGCGCTGTCGGATAGTGGACGAACCTTGATACCATCGAGCACCCAGCGGCCCGATTGCACCTCCCCCACTTTTTCTGGCGCATCCGCTGCGGATAGCCGGATAATCTGGCCGTTAGCAGGAATGAGCGTATGCGGCACCTGGCATAATTTGGCAATACGCGCATTTTCCATCTGGTGGCGCATTTCGCCATGCACCGGCAATGCGATGTGCGGGCGTACCCATTGGTACATTTGCGTCAATTCATCCTGACACGGATGACCCGACACATGGATGGGGTAATCTTTATCTGTGACCACCTGTATGCCTTGGCGCGCCAATGCGTTTTGCACCTTGGCAATTGCTTTTTCATTACCAGGAATTTCGCGTGAGGAATACATGACCACATCGCCCTCCTCCAGCGTTAGTTCCTGATGGCTATCGGTCGCAAGCTTGGTCAGCGCGGCGCGGAATTCACCTTGGCTTCCGGTACAGATGTAAACAACCTTATCACGCGGTACATAGCCCGCTTCTTCTTCATTCAGGAAACGCACTTCATTTGGAATATAACCGGTATCGCGCGCGGCCTGTTCCATGCGCCATAGGGAACGTCCAACCAGCGCGGTTTCACGGCCATTTTCACGCGCCGCATAAAACACCGACAACAGCCGCGCCACATTACTTGAAAAGCACGTCACCACGATACGGTTATGATAATTCTTAAAGATCTTGCGGAATTCTTCACGCACATCTTTTTCCGAACCCGAATGCCCCGGCACCATAGCGTTGGTTGAATCCATCACAATCGCCAGTGTATTTTTGCTGCCAAGCCCTTTTAGCGTTTCAACATCAGTTGGGTTACCGACAAGCGGTGTTGGATCAAACTTCCAATCACCCGTATGCAACACATTCCCATGTTTGGTTTTGATGATGATGCAGTTGGATTCAGGAATGGAATGCGTAATATTGACCCATTGCATTTCAAACGGGCCAAGCTTTACCGTGCCCGATAACGGCACTTCGATAATTCTGATTTTATGCTGTAAGTCGCGTTCCTTCAGCTTTGCGCGCAGCAATGCCGCCGTGAATGGCGTTGCATAAACGGGACATTCCAGCTGCGGCCAAAGATATTCAATCGCACCCAGATGGTCTTCATGCCCATGGGTAAGCACCAAACCCACCAAATCATTCTTGCGCTCGGCAATAAAGGTAGGGTCAGGCATAATGACGTCTATGCCGGGCATGGTTTCATCGGCAAAGGTCACACCTAAATCGACCATCAGCCATTTGCCTTGCGTACCATACAGCGAAAGGTTCATGCCAATTTCGCCAGCACCGCCCAATGGTAAAAAATACAAGGCATCATCGCCTGGACGATAAAGGTCTTTATTCGGTTTACTCATTTCTTATTCTTTTCATAAATCAGGCGCAGGCCCGTTAGCGTTAAATCCATATCCACGTGTTGGATGATGGCTGTCCCTGTCTGGAACAACGGTGAAAGCCCGCCAGTAGCAATCACGGTCATTGCGGTTTTATTTATCTTTTCATATTCGCTGCGTAGCCGCGCAACCATGCCTTCTATGAGGCCGATATACCCCCAGTAAACGCCGGACTGCATCGCATCAATTGTGGTTGTGCCGATGACATGCTGTGGCCTGTCCACATTCACGCGCGGCAGCTTGGCAGCCGCCATATGCAACGCTTGCAGCGATAAATTGATGCCGGGAGCGATTGCGCCGCCTCTGTACCCTTCGCTATCGACCACATCAAACGTCGTCGCTGTGCCAAAATCGATGATAATAAGTGGTGGGCCATAAACATGGCAGGCCGCGACCGCATTTACCAAGCGGTCAGCGCCAACTTCCTGTGGGCGCGGCAACAATGCCTTAATCCCCAAATCCATCGTACTCTGGCCGATAATTAATGGTTCGCAGTTAAAGAACTGGCGGCACAGGGTTTTGAGTGTGAAATCCAAATCCGGGACAACCGATGCGATAATGGCGGCTTTGAAATCAGATGGCTTAATGCCTGCTTCTTTTAGCCAATGGGATAAGAATGCGCTGTATTCATCCTTGGTGCGCTTCCCGTCGGTTGCGCTGCGCCACGCGCCTTTAAGCGTTTGCCCGTCAAAGGCAGCAAACACAACATTGGTATTTCCAGCATCGATACACAGTAGCATTTATTCACTCTTACTTTTTTCAGGAAAAAACACATCGCCATGGGTGATGCGATGGACAAGGCCATCATTTTCCTTCAGCAGCAACGCGCCGCTTTCTTCATCCACGCCTATAAATGTGCCGGTAATTTTACCGCCATCCGGCAAAAACTCCGACACACGGATAGAAATGGTTTCATCCAAGTTTTTAGCAAGATTTAGCCATTCAGGGCGAATGTTTTTAAGCCCCAAAGCCAGCCAATTTTGATAAAGCGGCTCAAATTGCTGCAAAATAAGGGCTAGAACACTTTCAGGGGTTGCATCCTGCTGCTTGGCGCCTTCAAGAATGAGGTCAGTTGCCGGAAAAAGTGCGCCTTCGGGGTGGGTGCGGCAATTCACGCCAAAGCCCACCAGCATCACGTTTTGACCTGATGGGGTTTGATGGGCTTCCAGTAAAATTCCAGAAATCTTTTTGGCATTCACCAGCACATCATTAGGCCATTTGACCTGCACTTGGCTTTTGTTGGAAAGAATGCTTTTAAGCGCTTCGGCAATCGCCAACGACAATACAAAACACAACTGCCCCCATTCGATTTGAGGGCGGTCGGGTTTCAATACCAGCGTGGCATACAAATTACCCAGCGGGGAATCCCAAACGCGACTGCCGCGCCCGCGCCCTGCACCTTGTTCTTTAGCGGTAATTACGCTGCGATCAAAGGCAGCACCTTCATTTAAAAAGCGCGCAGCCTCTTGGTTGGTACTTCCGACTTTTTCAAGCGGGATATAGGTGTAACCTGGTGGCAGGTCCATAATTCAAATTAGCCAAACGGTTTAGTTTATCAGGGCCTGTGCCGCATCATGCGTAAGGGTAAGTGCCCATTCAGGCCTTACAGCCAGCGCCAGTATAAACAGCACCGTTACGCCAAGCAAGGTTGCAACACCCCAACCAGGAACGCGCTGGAAAGTTTCCATCTGCTTATCAAAATACATGATTTTGATGATGCGGAGATAATAATAGGCGCCAACCACACTTAGGCACACGCCCAATACCGCAAGCCAGACATACCCCGACTGCACAGCGGCAAGGAATACATAGAATTTACTAAAGAAGCCAGCAAGCGGTGGGATACCCATCATGGAGAACATGAAAACGGTCATGATGGCCGCCAGCGCAGGACGCGTTTTGGACAACCCCGCCAAATCACTGATTTGCTCCAGATACACGTCATCACGGCGCAGGGAGAGGATGATGCCAAATGCGCCAAGTGTCATCGGCAAATAGATGAGCAAATAAAGCAGTGTTGCCTGCACGCCTTCCAAACCGCCAGCCACAAGGCCAACCAATGCAAACCCCACATGGCCGATCGAAGAATACGCCATCATGCGTTTGATATTGCTTTGGGCAATAGCGGCAAATGCGCCAAGCGCCATCGATGCAACCGAGAGCACCAGAATGATAGGCGTGCTCTGGGCTAGCAGGCCGTGGAACGGCACGTAAAGCAGTTTGATGAGCAGCGCGATGCCTGCAAGTTTTGGTGCTGCCGCAAAGAAAGCGGTCACCGGTGTCGGGGCGCCTTCATACACATCGGGTGTCCACATATGGAATGGCACAGCAGAGATTTTGAACGCCATGGCCGCCAGAATAAATACAAAACCCAGCACGAGTTCAACGGGCGGCTTGTCTGCGGTTATCACTTCGCGCAACTGGCCAAATAAAATTGTACCCGAACCACCATAAATCAGTGAAATACCATAGAGCAGCAAACCGGAAGCCAGTGCGCCCAGCACGAAATACTTCAAACCACTTTCAGATGATTTGGCATTATCACGGCGGAATGCTGCGAGCACATAGAGTGTCAAGCTTTGGAGTTCGAGGCCCATGTAAAGCCCAAGCAAGCTTTCGGCAGAAACCATCAGCATCATGCCAAGCGTGGCAAACAGAACCAGCACCGGATATTCTGGACGGCTGAGCTTCGATGATTTCAGGAAATGCTGGCTAAGAACCAGCGATGCAAGCGCAGAAAGTAACAGCAGCACTTTAACAAACAGCACATAAGCATTCGACCCCACATGCCCGCCCATTACGATTACTTTGGCAGCTTCGTGATGCAACGAAGTGAATATGGCGATGATGAATGCAATACCTGTTGCGACGGTTATCGCGCCAGTTGACTTATCCCCCGCCATCGCGCCCCATAACAGCAATAGCATTCCAACGCAGGCCAGAAAGATTTCAGCGGCAACAGGATATAAATCGGTCAATTCCATGATTAATGCTCATCCTGAGTGGCGGGACGTTTGGCGGGTTTTTTGGTTGGCAGCGGCGAAGGTTCCTCGACTGGCAAAGCCTGCGATGTTACGGGTGCGTGTTGCTGGTAACTGACCACAATCGCTTTCAAAGCCGGCGCGGTGATATCTTTAAATACGCCGGGTTGAATTCCCATCCACAAGGTTAGAATGGCAAGCGGGGTAAACACCGCATATTCTTTCCATGTTAAATCCTTCATCTCTGCTACATCAGGCTTGTTCAATGGGCCAAAGAACACGCGGCGGTATAACCACAGCATGTAGGCCGCGCCAAGAATGACGCCAAGGCCAGCCACAGCCGCCATCCATGTATTCACAAGGAAAGCGCCCTGCATCGCCAGCAATTCGCCAACAAAGCCGCTGGTTGCCGGAAAACCGATGGATGCCATGGTGAACAGCATGGCAAACAACGCAAAATGCGGCATGTTATTTACAACGCCGCCATAGCGCGCGATTTCGCGCGTATGCAAACGGTCATAGAGCACACCCACGCACAGGAATAATGCCGACGACACAATGGTGTGGGATAGCATCACCATTACACTGCCTTCCATGCCTTGCTGGGTGCCGGTGAAGGCACCCATGGTTACATACCCCATATGCGCGACAGATGAATAGGCAATCAGTTTTTTCAAATCACCCTGCACCAGCGCAACGAGTGATGTATAAACAATCGCCATACCGGACAGAATAAACATGAAATTCGTAAATTCATGACTTGCCGCAGGCAGCATTTGCATCGAGACACGGATGAAGCCATAGCCACCCATTTTCAACAAAATACCCGCCAGAATAACCGAACCTGTTGTTGGCGCTTCCACGTGGGCATAAGGCAACCATGTATGAACCGGCCACATTGGTGTTTTAACCGCAAAGGATGCGAAGAACGCGAACCATAGCCATGTCTGCCATTCTTTTGGAAAATGGGCATTGAACATGGCGGTCATGTCGGTTGTGTGCATATGGATGCACATCGCCATCACCGCAACCAGCATCAGCACCGAACCCAGCAGCGTATAGATAAAGAACTTATATGCGGCATGTACGCGGCCAGAACCGCCCCATACGCCCACAATGAGGAACATAGGGAGCAATACGCCTTCAAAGAACACGTAGAATAAGATGAAGTCGAGGGCAGTGAACATGCCGATCATCATCGTTTCAAGAACCAAAAGGGCGATCAGGAATTCGCGCACACGTTCTTTCACGCTATCCCATGCGGCAAGGAAACACAGCGGCATCAAGAATGCAGATGCGACCACAAACCATACCGACAATCCGTCTATACCTTTTTTATAAAGGACCTTTACCGTGCCCAGCGTCATCCAATCTGCTTCCTCAACGAATTGCAGACCGGCTGAATTACCATTGAAATGGAACAGAATGAATGCACTGACAACAAAGGTTGCAATACTGGTCCAGAATGCAATGTGCTTGGCCGTATTATCGGTGCCCGCACCGTGTCCCGGCAACATCATCAGCACTGCAACGCCAACCAGCGGCAGGAAGTTCACAATAGTCAGTAATGGAAGTTGTAAAAGCTGTTCCATGGTTTAACCCCTGCCCATCCAGATAAGAAAGGCGACAAGCCCAATGACCACTGCAAATGCATAGTGATAGATATAACCTGTCTGTAATTTGCTGACCTGCGCGGCGGCGGTTTTAGACAGGGCCGAAACTCCATCTGGGCCAAGGCCATCAATCACTTTGTTATCACCAAACTGGAAGAAGAAACGGCCAAGTGCATTTGCGCCTTTGACAAAGATAAAGTTATAGATCTCATCGAAGTAGTATTTGTTATAGACCAGCGTGTAGAGCGGGCCAAACACCCGTGTAATGGCAGCCGGAACACCTTTCCAAGGGCCATAGAACAGAATTGCCAGAACAATTCCGCTAACCGCAGCACCCAGCGGCGCAAGCTTCACCCATTCCGGCACATGATGCATGTTTTCCATTGCGGGATGTTCTTTTAAAACAAGCAATGCTTCGCCCCAGAAATGTTCCATTGCTTCTTTTTCTGTGAACATATCAAAGAACAATATACCGGCAACCAATGCGCCAGTCGCCAACACGAATAAGGGGATAAGCATAACTGGCGGGCTTTCATGTGCATGATCAAGCACATGGTGATCACCTTGATGCTTGCCGTGGAAGGTCATCATAATCAAACGCCATGAATAGAATGCAGTCATAAACGCGGCCAGAATACCCATCCAATACGCGAACTCGCCCACTCCGCTATGCGCGGCAAAGGCTGCTTCCAAAATGGCGTCTTTGGAATAGAAACCCGCAAACCCATAAAGGCCTGGAATGCCCACACCTGCAAGCGCAAGCGAACCAATCCACATCAGCACATAGGTGGTTGGAATAACTTTCCAGATACCGCCCATTTTGCGCATATCTTGCTCACCCGATAGCGCATGGATAACCGAACCGGCACCAAGGAATAACAGCGCCTTGAAGAATGCATGGGTCATCAAGTGAAAAATAGAAACAGAATACGCAGACACGCCTGCGGCAAAGAACATATAGCCCAATTGCGACATAGTGGAATACGCAATCACGCGCTTAATATCGAACTGCGTTAAACCAATGGTTGCCGCAACAATCGATGTTAAAGCGCCAAGAACCGTGATGACCATTAGGGCAACAGGTGCATATTCAAACAGCGGCGACAAACGAGCGGTCATGAAGACGCCCGCCGTAACCATGGTGGCAGCGTGAATAAGAGCAGATACAGGCGTTGGCCCTTCCATCGCATCGGGCAGCCAGGTGTGCAGTAACAATTGCGCAGATTTACCCATCGCGCCGACAAACAGCAGCAAGCAAACGGTATCAAGGGCAGACAGGTTCATGCCAAGGAAGTGGATGTCTTTGCCAACAAAGTTTTTGGCCTGTTCAAAAATGGCGGAGAATTCAACCGACCCGAACAGCATAAAGCAACCAAAGATACCCAAAGCAAAACCAAAATCGCCCACGCGGTTCACAAGGAACGCCTTGATGGATGCATTATTGGCGCTTTCCTTTTCAAACCAGAAATTGATGAGTAGGTAGGACGCAAGCCCCACGCCTTCCCAGCCAAAGAACATCTGGATTAGGTTATCGCCCGTTACCAGCATCAACATGAAGAAGGTAAACAGTGACAGATAGCACATGAAACGTGGCTGGCACTTATCATGGCTCATATAGCCTACCGAATAAATGTGCACGCAGGTTGACACAATCGCCACCACACCAACCATGATGGCGGTCAAGGTGTCCCACATCACGCTCCAATTGGCGCGCAAATCACCCGATTGTATCCATGTAGCAATAACGTAGCTGCTATTGTGACCATTGAGTGCAACATTATTGAATTGCATTACCGCCACAACCGACAATGCGAGCATGAACCCGCAGGTAATAATTTGCGATGCGCGGTCACCCAGCTTGCGGCCAAAGAAGCCCGTTATCAGCGCGCCGAAGAGTGGAAAAAACAGGGCAAGTACTTCGATTGGCATCAGCTTAGCCCTTCATCATATTGATATCGTCAACCGCAATCGTGTTGCGATTGCGGAAATAGACCACAAGAATGGCAAGGCCAATGGCAGCTTCAGCAGCCGCAACAGTCAGCACGAATAAGGTGAACACCTGCCCCGTCAAATCACCCAGCTGCGCGCCAAAAGCGACAAAGTTGATGTTGACCGACAGCAAGATAAGTTCAATCGACATAAGAATGACGATGATGTTCTTGCGGTTCAGGAAAATCCCGAACACACCGATGGTGAATAAAATGGCGGCAACGGCCAGAAAGTGATGAATGGTAATGGGCATCATGATATGCCTGCGCCTTTCTGAACTTTGCGGATTTCAACGGCATCGCTGCGCTTGCGGGTAATCTGGCTATTGATGTTCTGGCGCAATACGCCGCCGCGATCACGCAGCGTAAGCACAATCGCGCCGATCATGGCTACCAGCAAAATCAGGCCCGCAATCTGGAACGGATAGACATAATCGGTATATAAAATCTGACCAATCGCCTGCGTATTTGTTGCAGCAGCGTGTTTGGCAGCAGGAGAGAGAATACTAGAGCCAGCCGTTGGCAGGCTCTGCCAATTTATCGCGGTCATCACCATTTGCGATACCAGCACAAGACCAACCAGAATGCCGACAGGGAGTGATTTCCATGCGCCTTTGCGCAAGGCTTCGAAATCGATATCCAGCATCATCACAACGAACAGGAACAGCACGGCGACCGCGCCCACATACACAATCACCAAAATGAAGGCCGCAAATTCCGCGCCCAGCAGCAAGAACAGCCCCGCCGCATTAAAGAATGCAAGGATAAGGAATAGAACCGAATGCACAGGGTTGCGTGATGCAATCACCATCATGGCTGATAGCACCAGCACACCAGCAAACAGATAAAATAAAAAAGTAGGAATAAGTTCAGCGTTCATTTAAGGCTTACCTATAAGGGGCATCTTTGGTCATATTGGCTGCAATTTCGGGTTCCCAGCGGTCCCCGTTCGCCAATAATTTTTCCTTGTTGTAGTAAAGTTCTTCGCGCGTCAGCGTCGCGTACTCAAAATTCGGGCCTTCCACAATGGCGTCAACGGGGCATGCTTCCTGGCATAGGCCGCAATAGATGCACTTAATCATATCGATGTCGTAGCGCGTGGTACGCCGGCTACCATCTTCGCGTGGTTCTGCTTCGATGGTAATTGCTTGCGCAGGGCAAATCGCTTCACACAGCTTGCAGGCAATGCAGCGTTCTTCGCCGTTTGGGTAGCGGCGAAGTGCGTGTTCACCGCGAAAGCGTGGACCAATCGGCCCTTTTTCAAACGGATAGTTAATCGTCACACGGCGGCGGAACATATACGAGAAGGTCAACGCCATTCCCTTGATAATATCCCACAACAAAAAGCGTTTTACGGAATGAAATATGCTCATATTAAACCCCAACTTTCGGGAAATTTCCCGTCGAAACCAGATAGCCCGCAACGCCAATTACGTAAATCAATGAGAACGGCAGGAACACTTTCCAGCCCAAACGCATCAATTGATCATAGCGGTAGCGCGGCAGCGTTGCGCGGACCCAAAGGAACATAAACAGCATGAAGCAGATTTTGCTGGTGAACCAGAAAATACCCCATAATGGTTCAAGGAATTCAATCGGACATTGCCAGTTAAACGGCGCCAGCCAGCCGCCAAGGAACAGGATGACGGTCATGCCGCTCATCAAAATCATATTCGCGTATTCGCCAAGGAAAAACAGCGCAAAGGACATGGAGGAGTATTCGACGTTGAACCCGCCAACCAGTTCAGATTCACCTTCCGGTAAATCGAAGGGTGCGCGGTTGGTTTCCGCAAGTCCTGAAATAAAGAATACGATAAACATCGGGAATAGCGGTATCGCGTACCACATATTGGTTTGCCCGCGCACAATGTCAGACAAATTCAATGAACCGGCCAACAGCAACACATTGATAATCACAAGACCGATGGATACTTCATATGAAACCATCTGCGCAGCCGAGCGAAGACCACCAAGGAATGCGTATTTTGAATTGGATGCCCAACCCGCCATGATGATGCCATAGACCGCAAGCGATGACACCGCAAACAGGTACAAAACACCCACATTCACATTCGCCAGCACCAATTTATCGCTGAACGGAATAACCGCCCATGATACCAGCGAGAGGAAGAAGGTCAGCATTGGCGCAGCGATGAAAATGAAACGGTTTGCACCGCTGGGGATAATGGTTTCTTTGCCCATCAATTTCAGCGCATCCGCAAAGGGCTGGAACAGACCGAACGGCCCAACCACATTAGGGCCCATGCGCAATTGCATCGCCGCCAGAACCTTGCGTTCTGCGTAAATCAGATAAGCAACGCCCAAAAGCACTGGAACCATAATTGCAAAAATACGCACAACCAGCCAGATGATGGCGCCAATTGGCGTTTGGATGAATGCGTTAAAGGCTTCTAATAATTCGTTCATTCCGCAGCCTCCGCAACTGGCTTAAGGAACGCCTCTACACATTGCGCCATGGTAGGTGATGCGCGGCTAATCACATCGGTTTGATAGAAATTGGTGATGGATGAACGGAGCGGCGCGGATTCCAAAACGCCATCACGTGCAAAATTATTCCACGGCGCGGGCTCCACATGGTCTAGCCGTGCGAACAGCGCATGCGCTTGAACCATTTTTTGGCGGATTTGTGGAAGCGTATCGTATGGCAAGGCTTGGCCCAACACTTCCGACAATGCGCGGATGATTTGCCAATCTTCCTTCGCTTGACCCGGCGGGAAAGTTGCGCGGCGCGTGGATTGCAAACGGCCTTCGGTATTCATGTAAAGCGCGCTCTTTTCAGTATAGGCCGCGCCTGGTAAAATCACATCTGCGCGGCTTGCACCGGCATCGCCATGATGGCCTTGATACACCACAAAGGTGTTACCCAATTTGCCCATATCGATTTCGTCCGCGCCCAATAAATACAGCAAACCAATTCTGCCCTGCCCTGCGGCGGTGATAATATCATTCGTTGCCATGCCGCCAGCAGCGGGAACAAAGCCCATATCCAAACCAGCCACGCGCGATGCAACAGTTTGAAGAATGTTAAACCCGTTCCATCCCTCGCGAACCATATTATAGGTTTCGGCAATTTTGCGTGCACGGTATTGGATGAACAAGCCATCCTTACGCGCCAGCGCCCCTGCCCCAACAATAATCATCGGATTTTTTGCATTCTTCAGCAACTCAGAGAATGCATTGCGGCCTTGGAGAATTTCGTCCAATACCAAAGGGTTCGCACCCAAATATTTGGTTGGGTAGGTTAAATCGGCTTGCTCGCCAATCACGCCCACCTTTAAACCACCGCGCAGCCAGCGCTTGCGGATACGTGCGTTGATAAGCGATGCTTCAACGCGCGGATTGGTGCCCACCAACAAAATCACATCGGCCTGTTCAATGCCGGAGATTTTGGAATTGAAGGTATAGCCCGCGCGCTGCGATACATCGTATTGCGCGCCATCCTGACGGCAATCGATGTTGGGGGACTTAAGCTGCTGCATCAATTGCTTGAGCGCAAACATCGCCTCCGCATCTGCCAAATCGCCGGCAATGGCAGCGATGCCTTCACCCGGCAATCCCTTTAACTGACGTGCAATCGCGGCAAATGCTTCGCCCCAATTGGCAGGCTTCAACTTACCATCAACGCCGCGCACATAAGGTGTATCAAGACGCTGACGCTTGAGGCCATCACATGCATAGCGCGTCTTATCATTAATCCATTCTTCGTTCACATCTTCATGCAAACGGGGCAAAATACGCATGACTTCCTGCCCGCGCGTATCAACGCGGATGTTAGAGCCAACGGCATCGAGCACGTCGATGGTTTCGGTTTTTGAAAGTTCCCACGGGCGTGCTTCGAATGCGTAAGGCTTATTGGTCAATGCACCAACGGGGCACACGTCAACCAGATTGCCAGATAATTCGCTGGAAACCGCTTTTTCAATATAGGTGCCGATTTCCAAATGTTCGCTGCGGCCAAACCCACCCAGTACAGGCGTACCCGCAATTTCATCGGCAAAGCGAACACACCGCGTGCAGTGAATGCAGCGGGTCATCACCGTTTTAACAAGCGGGCCTAATTCTTTATCTTTCACCGCGCGTTTTGCTTCGGCATAACGGCCACGGTCAAAGCCATAAGCAACGGCTTGGTCTTGCAAATCGCACTCCCCGCCTTGATCGCAAATGGGGCAATCCAGCGGATGGTTGATGAGCAACATTTCCATGACGTTTTTGCGCGCGCGCAAAACAACGGGCGTATTGGTTTTTACCACCATGCCTTCGCCGCATGGTAATGCGCAGCTGGCCTGTGGCTTTGGTGTCTTTTCAACTTCCACCAAGCACATGCGGCAATTCGCAGGAACAGAAAGCTTATCGTGGTAGCAAAACCGCGGCACTTCGATGCCAAGCTGTTCGCATGCTTGCAGTACCGAGGTTCCCGGCGCCACTTCCAATTCGATGTCGTTGATTTTAAGTTTGGGCATGATGCTACGCAGCCTGCTTTCGGTAATCGAGAATGCGTTGTTCCACCAATGGGCGGAAATGACGGATTAAACCTTGGATTGGCCAACCCGCAGCATCGCCATGGGCGCAAATGGTGTGGCCTTCAATTTCACGGGTGACATCAATCAGCATGTCGATTTCTTCTAATCGTGCATTGCCTTTCACCATGCGTTGCATCACGCGGTACATCCAACCCGTGCCTTCACGGCATGGCGTACATTGACCGCAGCTTTCATGCATATAGAAACGCGATAAACGCGCGATGGCATAAATCAAATCGGTCGATTTATCCATGACGATAAGACCCGCGGTACCTAAACCCGATTGCACAGCCTTCAAGCTGTCAAAATCCATCAATACGGTATTGCAGATTTCCTTTGGCAATAAGGGGGTTGATGAACCACCGGGAATGACCGCCAGCAAATTATCCCACCCGCCACGCACGCCGCCCGCGTATTTATCAATCAGCTCCCGCATGGGGATGCTCATCACCTCTTCGACATTGCATGGCTGGTTCACGTGCCCTGAAATGCAATACACCTTGTTGCCGGAATTCTTTTCACGGCCCATGCCTGCAAACCAAGCAGCCCCGCGGCGCAGAATTTCAGGAACCACAGCGATGGTTTCAACATTGTTCACGGTTGTGGGTGATGCGTATAAACCGGCATTGGCTGGAAATGGCGGCTTGTTGCGTGGTTGGCCTTTTTTGCCTTCCAAACTTTCCAGCAGCGCGCTTTCTTCACCGCAAATATATGCGCCAGCGCCGCGATGTAGATAAATATCGATATCCCAACCGCTGCCGCATGCGTTCTTGCCGATTAAGCCAGCGGCATATGCTTCTTCAATTGCGATTTGCAAGTTCTTGGCTTCATTCACAAACTCGCCGCGAATATAGATATAGGAAGCATGCGCATTAATCGCGAATGCACCACAGACAATGCCTTCTAGCAAACGGTGCGGGTCAAAACGGATGATGTCGCGGTCTTTGCATGTGCCGGGTTCGGATTCATCGGCATTGACCACCAGATAATGTGGGCGATCCGATGGTTTGGGCATAAAGCTCCACTTCATGCCCGTCGAAAAACCTGCGCCACCTCTGCCACGCAAACCAGAATTTTTAACTTCATCTATAATCTTGGCTTGGCCCATCGCCAATAATTCTTTGGTGTTTGACCACACGCCGCGACTGCGGGCGCCAGCCAGCTTCCAGTCTTCGAAGCCGTACAGATTTGTAAAAACCTTGTCTTTTTCTGCGAGCATCGTTTACGCCTTCTTTGCCCCGTTTTGATTTATATTGGCCGGATGGCTTCCTTGCCGTCCGGTTTGCGAGCCGATGGATGGTTTCTTGCCAGCCGCCAGATCATCACAAATCTGCGCGAAGCTTTCGCCGGTTAAATCTTCATAATAATCATCATTAATTTGTACCATCGGCGCATTCACGCATGCGCCAAGGCATTCGACTTCCATCATGCTGAACATGCCGTCTTTGGATGTTTCGCCGTCTGTGATGCCCAGTTTGGATTTGCATACGTGCTTAATATCATCACTGCCACGCAGCCAGCATGGGGTTGTTGTGCACACTTGCAACAGAAATTTGCCAACAGGCGCGCGGTTGAACATCGTATAAAAACTGGCAACTTCATAAACGCGCACGGGCGGCATTTCCAGCATTTCGGCGACAACATCCATCGCCGCAACAGGCAGCCAGTTATCGTGCTGCGCTTGCGCAAGCTGCAATAAAGGTATTACCGCACTTGCTTCACGGTTCTTTGGATACTTGGCAATAAACCATTTGGCCTTTTCCAGATTTTCCGGCGTGAAAGCAAAGGTTTTAGGTTGCTTGGCGTTGATGTTGGCTGGCGCGCTCATCGGTCAATTTCTCCGAATACAATGTCCATGCTGCCTACAATCGCCACCGCATCGGCCAGCATGTGGCCTTTGCACATGAAATCGGTGCCTTGCAAATGCGGGAATCCCGGTGCGCGAATTTTGCAGCGATAGGGTTTATTCGAACCATCGGAAACCAGATACACGGCGAATTCACCTTTTGGGGCTTCAACGGCTGTATAGGTTTCGCCCGCTGGCACGTGATAACCTTCGGTATATAATTTAAAGTGATGGATAAGCGCTTCCATCGATGATTTCATTTCCGCGCGCGGCGGCGGCGCGATTTTGCGGTCATCCACCTTAATCGGACCTTGCGGCATTTGTTTTAAACACTGCCGGATGATGCTATTGGACTGGCGCATTTCTTCCATGCGCACCAGATAACGCGCATAACAATCACCCGTTAACCCCACCGGAATATCGAATTCCATTTTATCGTACACATCATAAGGTTGCGATTTACGCAAATCCCACGCCACATTCGATGCGCGCAGCATTGGCCCCGTAAAGCCCCACGCCAATGCCTGTTCTTTTGAAACAATGCCGATATCCACCGTGCGCTGCTTGAAAATCGGGTTTTCATTGAGCAAGTTTTCGATGTCTTGCATGAATCGCGGGAAGTTTTCGGTGTATTCCCAAATGTCTTCCGCCAAACCCTTTGGCAAATCCTGATGCACACCGCCCGGACGGAAATAATTCGAGTGCATGCGGGCGCCCGAAACGCGTTCATAGAATTCCATCAACTTTTCGCGTTCTTCGAATGCCCAAAGGGATGGTGTAATCGCGCCTACGTCAATCGCAAAGGTGGTGATGTTGAGCAAGTGGTTCAGAATGCGGGTAATTTCCGAGAACATCACGCGGATGTATTGCGCGCGGATCGGCGGCGTGATTTTCAAAAGCTTTTCAACCGCCAATGCAAACGCATGCTCTTGGTTCATCGGGCTTACGTAATCAAGGCGGTCAAAATACGGAATGGCCTGTAAATACGTTTTATGTTCAATCAACTTTTCTGTGCCACGGTGCAGCAACCCAATATGCGGGTCGGCGCGTTCAACAATTTCGCCATCCATTTCCAAAATCAGACGCAATACACCATGCGCTGCCGGATGCTGCGGCCCGAAATTGATTGTGAATGGTTTGATTTGAACTTCCTGACTCATCTATGCCTTCTTCATCAGCTTAATGGGGTTTGCTGCTTTTTCATCGCCGGGCAGCTGAACATTGGTCATGCCTTCCCATGGGCTGAGCGCATCGAAATTGCGGAAATCCTGTGTGAGTTTCACGGGTTCATAAATCACGCGCTTTTGTGCATCGTCATATCGCACTTCCACATAACCGGTCAGCGGGAAATCTTTACGCAGCGGGTGACCTTCAAAACCGTAATCGGTCATGATGCGTCGTAAATCAGGATGACTGGAAAACAGCACGCCGTATAAATCATAGACTTCGCGCTCATACCAGTTTGCAGCCGGGTAAACTGACACAACCGATGGCACGGGTTGCTGTTCATCCGTTGACAGTTTCACGCGCAGGCGCAGGTTACGGGTCAGGCTGATAAAATTATATACCAGCTCAAAACGCTCAGGGCGTTCGGGATAATCCACCGCCGTTACATCCATAATGCTTTCAAAGCCAAGCTTGTCACGCAACGACATAAGCACCGATACAACAGCATCACGCGGAATAGTGATAACCAGTTCACCGTAGATGAACTCGGATGATTTTTGGCGATCACCCAACAATTCGGTGATTTGTGTTTGCAATACAGTTAACTGTTCCAAACTCATGATGCCCTGCTTATCACACGGTTACCCTGGCGGATTTTACGGTGCAATTGCATAATGCCGTAAAGCAATGCCTCTGCAGTTGGCGGGCAACCGGGCACAAAAATATCAACGGGAACGATGCGGTCACACCCGCGCACCACCGAATAGGAATAATGGTAATAGCCGCCGCCATTCGCGCAGCTGCCCATGGAAATGACCCAGCGTGGTTCGGCCATTTGGTCATAAACCTTGCGCAGCGCGGGCGCCATTTTATTGGTAAGCGTTCCTGCAACAATCATCACATCCGATTGACGCGGCGATGGGCGCGGCATCATCCCAAACCGGTCTAAATCGTAGCGGGACATATAGGCATGGATCATTTCAACGCCGCAGCACGCCAACCCAAATGTCATGGGCCACATGGAGCCCGTACGAGCCCAATTGAGCAAGTCATCCAGCTTGGTCAGCAGAAAGCCTTTTTCCTGCACCACATTATTGATGCCGGCGGTTAACTCCTGCGGGTTTTTCATAATGATATTACTCATTCCCACTCCAGCGCACCCTTGCGCCATTCATAAATAAAGCCAATTGTTAATACGCCCAAAAACACCATCATCGACCAGAAGCCGAACATGCCAATTGCGCCTAGCGAAACCGCCCATGGGAATAAAAACGCAATTTCCAAATCAAAAATGATGAAAAGAATGGAAACCAGATAAAAGCGGACATCGAATTTGTGACGCGCATCGCTGAACGGGTCAAAGCCACATTCATAGGGTGAAAGTTTTTCGGCATCCGGTTTTTGCTTCGCCAGCAAGAACGAGAGGCCAATCATGACCCCGGACATGCCGATAGCTAATAACAGGAACACAAATACGGGAAAGTAGGTTTGGATAAGTTCAGAAGACATGAGGCGAAACTACAGATTTTACCGCTCAGATTACAGAATATTCTGAAGCGATCTTCCGAGTCTGATGTGTTTAGAATAACTTGCAACTACTCTGTCACGTGAGTACTAGCGAAATGATTGGATAAGCCTAAGAACGACGACCGCCGTTCCGTGGGCTTATGCCCACGCCCTTAAACAAAATGGCGCGAGTGACCGGACTTGAACCGGCGACCTCCTGCGTGACAGGCAGGCGCTCTAACCAGCTGAGCTACACCCGCTTTAGTATTAAAAGCGAGCCGTTTTTTAGGCGCTTGGCAGGGCAATGTCAAATCAATTAGTGGGCTGATTTGCTTAATGTTTTTGGACCCTGTTTTAGCTGTTGTTTTTTCTAAAACACGGGGTTATTGTGCCGCCTTCTTATCGATTGGCTCTTAGCCAATAGCTTAATGATGAGGGCGATTAGCTCAGCGGTAGAGCATCTCGTTTACACCGAGAGGGTCGGCAGTTCGAAACTGTCATCGCCTACCATTTTCCTTAGATAACAAATAGAATAATGTGCATTGAACTTACCAAGTTTCTTGAGAAGTTATTGTCATTACAAAATCTAATCCTATTTTACCAACTTTCTGGCACGATGGTGCTTGGTTGGGCGCTAGCCTCAACGTCAACTAAAAGAATTGTTGAGCTTGGAAATCCGCTATTTGATTTTAACAAGCCATACATAGAAGGGCAAATTGACCAACGCACAGATGCCCAATTTGGAATAATAATATTGATTCTAGGTTATATCATCGAGTTAGCAGAAAACATTTTTGAAATATCAAAAAATACTAACATCAAAATTTTTATTATTATTGCGTTTGTGCTGCTAATATTATCGACTCCCGCATACTTATGCTCAAGGAAATACATCCGCAGCATTGTTTGTAACAAGGCAGAAGCTGAAGCTCTCAGAAAGACTAAGCCGTAGCTATTTTATCCTACTTCTTTGTTTCAATTCCGTTGACTTCATCCTTCAATGCCTTGCCTGCCTTGAAGCGTGGCAGCTTGCTGGCCTTGATTTTGATGGTTTCGCCTGTGCGCGGGTTACGACCTTCGGATGCGCCGCGGCTGCGCACTTCGAATGTGCCAAAGCCAACCAGACGCACTTCGCCGCCGGTTTTCAATTGGTTTGAAACCGTATTGATAAACGCATCTACTGCGCGTTCCGCATCAGCCTTGGAAAGGCTGGAAGCATCGGCAACGGCGGCAACAAATTCACTCTTATTCATTCGTAATATCCTTTTTCGTTTAAAACAGCTTGGCTCTGCTATTGTTTTGTGGATGAGACTTTATGGTCTATTTGACCATTGGTTCAAGGGATTCGGAAAACGTAACCTATCATGATTTGCTTACTGCCTTACATAACCGAAATAAGCACGCGTGAGATTAGAGAAAAACCCAACCATACCCGCGCATAACGCAAGGCATGGCCGGAATTTTAAGAAAAACCTGTGGTGCTTAGTGACGCATAATCTCGTCATCTTCGCCGCCCGCAACAGGGGTGGCTTTGATGGCTTGTTCTTCCTCTTTCCATTCGATTGGAACAAGCGCCGATGCCAATGCATGATGCAGTACTTCATCCGCCGTTGTGACAGGGATGATGGTCATGCCCTTCTTCACATTATCGGGGATTTCCGGCAAATCCTTTTCGTTTTCCTTGGGAATGAGCACGGTTTTGATACCCGTGCGCAATGCCGCCAGCAGCTTTTCCTTTAAGCCGCCAATAGGAAGCACGCGGCCACGAAGGGTGATTTCACCCGTCATCGCTACATCCTTACGTACAGGTATTCCCGTCAGCACTGACACGATAGATGTTACCATACCAACACCTGCGGAAGGGCCATCCTTTGGCGTTGCGCCTTCGGGCACGTGAACGTGGATATCCTTGCTTTGGAATACGGTTGGCTTGATACCAAACGATAAAGCCCGTGATTTCACAAAGCTTTCAGCAGCTTGGACGGATTCCTTCATCACATCTCCGAGCTTACCTGTGGTTTGCACCCTGCCCTTACCCGGCAATAACAAGGCTTCGATCATCAGCATTTCCCCGCCGACTTCCGTCCAGGCCAGACCATTGGTTACACCCACCAGATCTTCCTTTTCGTTTTCGCCGTAAACATAACGCTTCACGCCTGCATATTTTTCCAGATTGCGGCGGCTGATGTGAACCTTATCAAGGCTCTTCATCAAAATGTCTTTCACCGCTTTGCGGCACAGATTGGCAAGTTCGCGTTCAAGGTTACGCACGCCGGCTTCCCGCGTGTAATTGCGGATAAGATCGCGCAGCGCATCTTCGGAAATCGCGAATTCGGTTTTCTTAAGACCATTTGCTTTAATCTGGCGATCAATCAAATGCTCTTGCGCAATCGTCACCTTTTCGTCTTCGGTGTATCCGGATAGACGGATCACTTCCAAACGATCAAGCAGCGGCTGCGGCATGCGCATGCTGTTTGCTGTGCACACAAACATCACATCCGATAAGTCATAATCCACTTCCAGATAATGATCATTGAAATTGCTGTTCTGTTCGGGATCGAGCACTTCAAGCAATGCCGATGATGGGTCGCCGCGCCAATCGGAGCCCAGCTTGTCGATTTCATCGAGCAAGAAAAGCGGATTGGATGATTTGGCTTTTTTCATCGCCTGAATAATCTTGCCGGGCATCGAACCGATATAGGTGCGACGGTGACCGCGGATTTCCGCTTCATCACGTACGCCGCCAAGCGAAATGCGCACGAAGTTTCGGCCCGTTGCCTTCGCAATCGATTTACCGAGTGATGTTTTACCAACGCCTGGGGGGCCAACGAGGCACAAAATGGGGCCTTTAAGCTTGGATGAGCGTTGCTGAACCGCCAAGTATTCCAGAATACGTTCCTTGACCTTCTCCAACGAATGATGATCTTCGTTCAATACTTTTTCGGCAAGCTTGATGTCTTTCTTGACCTTGGTGCGCTTGCTCCACGGAATATTGGTAATCCAGTCCAGATAGTTGCGCACGACGGTTGCTTCGGCCGACATCGGCGACATGGTACGAAGTTTTTTGACTTCACCTAGCGCTTTTTCTTCCGCGTCTTTCGACATCTTCAAGGCTTTGATTTTTTCTTCAAGCTCGGTTGCTTCGTCCTTGCCGTCTTCACCTTCGCCGAGTTCTTTTTGAATGGCCTTCATCTGCTCGTTCAAATAATACTCGCGCTGCGTCTTTTCCATTTGGCGTTTCACGCGGGTGCGAATGCGTTTTTCAACCTGAAGAACGCCGATTTCGCCTTCCATATAGCCAAAGATTTTTTCAAGACGGTCGTTGACGGAATCCAATTCCAGCAAGGCCTGCTTTTCAGGGATTTTCAGCGCCAGATGCGATGCAATCGTATCTGCCAATTTGCTGCTATCATCAATCTGGCCAACTGAAACCAGAACTTCCGGCGGAATTTTTTTGTTCAGTTTGATGTATTGCTCGAACTGCGTGACCACCGCGCGCATCAATGCTTCGATCTCTGTCTTGTCCGATGGCTTTTCATTCATCGGGCGCGCGAAGGCTTGGAAGAAATCCACGCGTTCAACATACTTCGTCACATTGGCGCGGAAGTTCCCTTCCACCAATACCTTTACAGTACCATCAGGAAGTTTGAGCAATTGCAGCACAGTGCCCACCGTGCCCATGGTGTACAGATCTTCAACACCCGGCTCATCCTGCGATGCGTTTTTCTGCGTGAGCAGCAAAATCTGTTTATCGTCCTGCATCACATCTTCAAGTGCGCGAACCGATTTTTCGCGGCCAACGAATAGCGGCACGATCATGTGTGGGAACACAACGATATCACGTAGTGGAAGCACCGGATAAAGCTGGTCTGGCGCGTTACGTGGAGGAACCTGCATGAAAACAAAACCTTTCAAAATGACAGGGCTGCCCGAATGTGGACTTAGCCCTTTAGTAGAACCCGGAATTGGCATCCCGATACCGTTAGAATGCCCATAAAATCCAGAATCCTTTCTTAATTATATGGTTACGTAAGTTATCAGCTTCAATCCCCCCCACTCAACCCTGTTCGGCAAGCAAAACAAGGTGATTTGCCGCATATTCGGGCAAAGTGGCGGTTTGGCAACGACCTTCGCTAGGGAACCCCTTAACAGCCGCCCACCCTAATATTGCTTATAGTTTCACAAAATTGGGGATAGTTTTTAGCGATACAGCACACGGATTTTTTTATGAATAATAACACAGCGTCACCCGCACCTTCTCGTCCAGGCAGTTCTTCCAATAATTCTTCGGGAGGATTGCCAAATGACGTAGCGCTAGCGCAGTATTTAGCAAGCTTTGGCGAACGCTTCATTCTGTTGCTTGAACTTCATTTCAGGCCATTCAACGAAGACGTGTTGAAAGGTGATGCACAAGCTATTTTAGTTGCCGCCAATATCCATCACTATGGCTCCGAATACCCGCGCGATGTTGAAATCATCCGCCGCAAGCTTGATAAGCGTTTAGGGCGCAAGGGTATTACGCATCCCTTTCTCACGCTTCAGGCTGCTAACACTCCCGCATTTACGGCGCACGCGATAGATCACCAGTTAGTTACCAATGAAGAAATATTAGCCCATGTGAGTGCGCCAAATGTGCAAGGAAAAGCACGTCCTTTTTATCTGATTGAAAAGTTGATTATCGAAGAAACCAAGAGAAAAACTAGTTTCAAGGACATTCCCGAAGCTTTTATTCTGAACCAGTTTACGGGGCGCGTGCATCGCAACACCATGAACATAAACCCGCATGGCATTGTTGATATACGTCAGATCTTTTTTGAAGATGTGCATCCAAAGGTTTTGGCACGCGCGGTTGAAAAAATGGGCGGAGAAGCAGCGTTTGCAGCAAAAATTCAGCATGAATGGAAGTTGCTGAAAGAGCTGGAAGCACGCTTTCGGATTGAAGGCGCATGCGACGCCCTATCTGCTGCTTATCTGTTAAGCATTCTAAAGCCAGATGAACGTGCATTACTCAAATTTGGCGCAGCGCATGGCATGTTAACAGTGAACGGCGCTTCATTACCCGACCAACTTGAAACCCAAGCCAAGGCACTTGGCCAAGATGGCCACACTGCTCGCGTTATTGTGATAACCAAGCAGGATGCGGCAACCTTGCACAAGTACGTGGCCCAATTCGAAAAAACCTATGGCATTAAATGGGATGCACGAGTATGGGATTATGAACGGCAGCAACACTGGTCGCTAAGAGAATGGTATGACACCGCGCATAGCATTTATGGGCCAAGCGCGAATATCAAAGCACCCAAAAATACGCCGTAACGCGGAACTAAAGCGCCAATTTAGCAGCCAAGGATGTGACCACCTGCTCTTGATGCCTCAAGCCATCACGCTCGCCAAGGCGTACATTATCGGTTGAATAAACTGCGACATTATAAAAGCGCGGGATATGTCCTTCGGTAAACATTACTTGTGGCGCAACTGGCGTTAGCTCAACGCGGGCAACCTGCGTAACATCAATCTCTGGATAAACCAGATCAGTAATCGCAGCAGCAAATACATCGGAGCGCAAACAGGTGGCAACCGGTTTGCCATTTGCGGTGATGGAAAGCCCACCATCGGAAATGCGTTTTAAGGTGAGCGTCCCTGCATCAATAATTTGTTCTTCAAGCAATGCAATTTTTTGTGCTGCCGACATGAATATAGCTGCTTTTGAAAAAATGACTAAAAAGGGTTTTAGTCAATGTTTTGCAGCATGAAAAGGGTGTTATGTGAAAGTATTTTAACCATACGTACATGTTAAAATGCGTATATGGCCAAAACGGAACTAAAGCAATACAACATCGCTGAAATAGCGAAGGGAATTGATGCATTCATCGGCGGCAATACGCCAGTCTCTGCATCAGGGATACTGGACGCATTCCGCGTGTTGGAAAGCTACCCGTTCAAGAATGACGATCACAGCCCACGCTATTTTTCTACCGAAGACGTTATTGCAAACGCAGGGGGTGCGCTGGATGCCGCCGCCTATGCCAAACGCGTGGGAGAACTGGAAGCACAATTCCAAGCAGCAAAACGTGCGTTTGTCGTCGTATCAAAACAGCCAACAAGCGCAGCAAGCGCTGAATTAACAAAAGCCACAGATATAAAAACCGCCTTGGGAAAATTATCCGCATCGGATATCTGGTTGACACCGCACGAATATGAAGCAATCCAGAATAAGAAATTCGACGCGTTTGATATCCGCAATCTTAGTGAAGATGCGCAAATCATGCGTAACAAGATAGTTATTGCAGTACAATTGGCAAACGAATATGGAAGAGATGGAAAAGTTACCCAAGGGGTACTCTTCAGGGCGCATTATGATCCTGATTTATTGGTAGAGGTTGAACAAGCGCTACAGGCGGATACTACAGCAAAAATGTTACTGGAACATGCAAAAGAGCGGCATCTTCCGATTGTATTTGCTGAATATGAAATAGATGAAACAACATTTAAAAGCGCAGCTTTTAAATTGGCACTCGGCGCATTAGCTTCACCTGAATATCAAAAAGGTCAGACTTTTCATTTAATAACTGCATTTAAAAACGCCGTTAAAACAGCATCTGAACATGCAATCACGATTGCCCACGAGTTGCGCCATTTCCGTTTCAAGTCACTGTTCAATATCGCCGAACATGACGCATTAGAACCCCAGGATCAAATAATCGCATCCCTGCTTGACGAAGCAGATGCTCAATCCGTTTACAGAAAAGTAGCATGGTCATTTCGCAATAAAAAAATACCCGTTGGTACGTATGCCTCTGCAGCACATGATTTTGATAAATACTATACAAGGCCATTATATAGTGGCCTACCAGTGTCGCGTCGCGTACAACGCGCCACCCAAGATTGCTTCATAGCTTTTATTTATAAGGAGCTAACACAACCCGTTTACATAAAAAGTTATGTGTATGGATATGTAGAACGTGGGCTTAAGCTTGGTACTGCAACCCGCAAAATTGATCAAAGTACGCTTTTGGAAAAAGCATTCTTGACGCGGCTTTCCCAGGTTACAGAGAACGTATCCTACCTTGATGCGGAAGGCATGAAGGCGGTACGCGAAATGATCACGCAAAAATTGCCGGAAGTTCTTGAACGGCTGGAAAAAGCAGCCCTTGAAGCAAAAGCCAAAGGACAGAAACCAGAACCCTAACGCTTAGGCGCTTTTGGGTTCTTTTTCTTTCTTGCCTTCGGACAAGCTGTAGATCGGCTTGGTGCCGTTATCGACGTTGTCCTTGTTCACCAGAACCTTGTCCACTGTGCCCATACCTGGGAGTTCGTACATCGGTTCAAGCAAAATGGTTTCCATGATCGAACGCAAACCACGCGCACCGGTCTTGCGTTGAATGGCCTTCTTGGCAATCGCATGCAAGGCTTCGTCGTTGAATTCCAACTTCACATCTTCCATCTCGAACAACCGCTGATACTGTTTAACAAGCGCGTTCTTCGGCTTGGAGAGAATTTCAACCAAGGTTGCTTCATCCAGATCTTGCAAGGTTGCAATCACCGGCAAACGACCGACAAATTCAGGGATCAAACCGAATTTGAGCAAGTCATCGGGCTCAACAGTGTGAAGGATCTCACCTGCACGGCGTTCATCGGGCCCGCGCACGTCAGCGCCAAAGCCGATGGATGTGCCACGACCGCGACCTGAAATAATTTTTTCAAGACCCGCAAACGCACCACCGCAAATGAACAGGATGTTCGTGGTATCCACTTGCAGGAATTCTTGTTGTGGATGCTTACGGCCACCTTGCGGCGGAACGGAAGCCATCGTTCCTTCCATGATTTTCAGCAATGCCTGTTGCACGCCTTCGCCCGACACGTCACGGGTAATGGATGGATTATCGGACTTACGACTAATCTTATCGATTTCGTCGATATACACGATGCCGCGTTGTGCGCGTTCCACGTTGTAATCGGAAGCCTGCAACAATTTGAGGATGATGTTTTCAACGTCTTCACCCACATAACCTGCTTCGGTCAATGTGGTCGCATCCGACATGGTGAATGGCACATCAAGAATGCGGGCAAGCGTTTGCGCCAGCAAGGTCTTGCCCGAACCGGTTGGACCGATCAGCAAGATATTGGATTTTGCGAGTTCGATTTCATTCGCACTCTTGGTACCGTGTGACAGACGTTTGTAGTGATTGTGAACCGCAACCGACAAAATGCGTTTTGCATGATCCTGCCCGATTACATAATCGTCAAGCACACCACGGATGTCTTTGGGTGTAGGAACGCCATCGCGTGTTTTCGCAATACTGGTTTTCGTCTCTTCGCGGATGATGTCCATGCACAGTTCAACGCATTCATCACAGATGAATACGGTTGGACCCGCGATAAGCTTGCGCACTTCGTGCTGGCTCTTGCCGCAGAATGAGCAATAAAGCGTATTTTTGGTATCGCTACCCGCTTTAGACATGAAAACTCCTCAAATTCGAAAACAACAAACTACTAAACTACAAAAGCACACCTTAAGATTAGAACGCTAGTCCTTAAGGCTTTCTAAACAAACAATCACCCGTGGTTTGCACCGCGGTAAGCCCTTACGCCGCCTTCTTTTCGTTAACGGAAGGTGTTGGACGTTCAATAATTACTTCGTCAATCAAACCAAACTTCTTGGCTTCTTCGGGTGACATGAAGTTATCCCGTTCAACGGCAGCTTCAATCGCATCCAGCTTCTGGCCAGTGTGCTTGACATAAATTTCGTTGAGGCGCTTGCGCAGCGTAAGGATTTCACGTGCTTGGATCTCGATATCCGTTGCCTGACCACGCGCACCGCCCGATGGTTGGTGGATCATCACGCGGCTGTTAGGCAAGCTGTAGCGCTTACCTTTTGCGCCACCAGCAAGCAATAAAGAACCCATAGAGCACGCTTGCCCCATCACAATGGTTGAAACAGGCGACTTAATATACTGCATCGTATCGTAAATCGACATACCGGAGGTCACAACGCCGCCCGGAGAGTTGATATAAAAGCTGATTTCTTTGGCTGGATTTTCAGATTCCAAAAAGAGCAATTGCGCGCAAATCAAGCTGGCAACATGGTCGTTTACTTCGCCCACCAGAAAGATGATGCGTTCCTTCAAAAGACGCGAATAGATATCAAATGAGCGTTCGCCGCGCGCAGTTTGTTCGATAACCATTGGAACAAGGTTATTCATGCGGGGAGCATCGTTATAATCAAAATCGGACATAGGATAAGCGCTCCTCATAGGGGTGAATGGTGGGTAAGATTAGAATCAAACAACCGAAACATAAGAATAAACATAGCATTCTTTTTTTAATTGTCATGTGCCGAAGCACGTGTAATGAATTATTCTTAGTATTTCACTGGCAATTCCAAGGAATAGGCGGAAATCATGAAAAAATCGTTGCCATCAATTGCCTTTTTTTCAATCAGATTTATGTCATTGTTGTGCTTATTCGCGTCCCTTATTCCTTATGATGCGTATGCACAATCTGTCGCGGCATCACCGGCAGCGACTGCAACCACACATGGCGTTAAACCTGTTGGCGTACCAACGATTGGGCAACCACAAATCCAGCCTGTTGGTCAATTGCAGCCCCTTCCCGCGCAAATTGCACCACAGCCCGCTATGCAGCTTCCACTGAAAGCCGATGTCACCATCGTTACGCCAGTTGGCGGTGAAACTTTTGTGAATGGTAACCGCACCCCCATTTCATGGCATGCAAATGTTCCTGAAATCCCTGATGCGTATAAACAGCGCGGTTATAAATTGATGGGCGAACTGCGGTTAATCGACCAAAGCCCGAACAAGAAGGATTTGCGCATCGCTTTTTTAACGGAGCAAGACCTTGCAAAGGGCACGTATCAGTTCCTCCCCGGCTCGCAAACGGAAATGACCTATGGCCACACGGCTGCGGGCGAAGGACAGTATAAAGTCTGGATTTACATAAAAGGCATTTATGATTGCGGTCCGAACGCAAAATGTGCGCCTTTGTTTGAAGCGCAAGCCATTACGCAAGCGCCCATTACCATCAAATACCGTTAAAGCCAAATACTCATAAAGAAAGCCCCTGATGAAAAAAGTTATGATTGCAGGCCTTGCATTCCTTCTTGCTGGCTGCGTGACCGATACCCCCGTAAAAAAAAGCCTGACCGAACCCTGCCAGATTTCGTCTGGGGGAAAATATATAACCGAGCCACCCGCACTGATTGAACGCGCATCCGGCAAGACCGATATTCCTGAAAAAGCGCAACGCGCACAAATCAATGGATGCGTCAGTTACGAATACCAGATCGACAAGAACGGGAATGTGAAGAATGTGCGCGTGTTGGCCGAAGAACCAAAAGGTTATGATTTAGGCAACACTGCCGCCGCGCAGGCAAAGCGCAACTTGTACGAAAAGCCAGCCAAACCCGACCAGTGGTATTTGACCATAACCAGCTGGCATTTAGGTGAATAAACAATCACCAATAAAAAACCCCGCATCCTGTTAAGGGCGCGGGGTTTTTTGTATTCACGTTGCAAACGAATTATTCAGCAGCTTTTTGCAATTCATCACGCGTTACTTTTTTATCCGTGGTCTTTGCTTTGGAAAGAATAAGGTCAACCACCTTTTCTTCCAGCATCGGCGCGGTGAGTTGTTCGCGGGCCGAAGCATCCTTGGTATAATAATCCACTACCTTCTTTTCCTGACCGGGGAAACGCATCGCTTCTTGAATAATCGCTTTACGCACATCCTCGCGATTGATCTCGATCTTGTTCTTGCGTGCAACTTCGGAAAGCAGCAAGCCCAAACGCACGCGGCGGTTGGCAATTGCTTCGTAATCTTTCTTCAATTGCTCGTCTGATTTACCCTTATCTTCATCATCCAACTGACCTGCAAGCTTGGCTTGGGAAACTTGTGCCCAAAGCTGCTCAAATTCACGTGTTGCAAGGGTTGGCGGCACTTCAAAGTTGTGGCCATCGGCCAACGCATCCATCAGCTTGCGCTTGATAATCGCGCGGCTAACCTGACCGAAGTTTTGGGAAATTTGTTCGCCCAAATGCTTCTTCAACGCATCCAGCGTTTCAAACCCTGCGGCCTTGGCAAGCTCATCATCAATTGTTGGCGCGGCCATGGTACTGACAGCCTTTACATTAATAGCGAATACAGCTTCAGCGCCAGCAAGTTCAGTTGCGTGATAATCCTTTGGAAAAGTTACCTTCACATCACGCTTATCGCCAGCCTTTACGCCAACCAATTGTTCTTCAAAGCCGGGAATGAAACGGTTTGAACCAAGTTCAAGCGGAAAATCCTCACCCTTCATACCATCACGCTTTACGCCGCCAACTGAACCATCAAAATCAATGGTAGTTACATCACCCAGTTTGGCAGCATAGCCTGCAGGTGCTGGTTCTTGCTTGCGGTTGCCCTTGGCAATGCGTTCCAATGCTTCGTTAATGTCGCTCTCGCTGGCTTCAACAACCATCTTTTCGAATGACAGTTTTGAAAAATCCATTGGTTCGATGGCTGGAATAATTTCAACTTCCATCTTGAACACCAGATCCTTGTTCGCAGGAACTTCAGATGGCATACCAACAAATTCAACCTTTGGTTCGGTTGCAGGGCGAAGACCCTTTTCGCTTACCGCTTTCATGGCAGCCGTGTTCACCGTTTCTTCAACCACTTCACCGAGCACAGAGGTACCATAGCGTTTTTCAACAACCGCCAACGGAACCTTACCCGGACGGAAGCCCGGCATTTGCACGGTCGCAAGCATGCCCTTTAACCGCGTTTCAATTTGGCGCTGTAAATCAGCGGCCGGAACGGTTACTTCATAATTGTGCACAAGACCCTTGGTGCTAAGCGCATTAACCTGCATTAAAAAACCTCTTGGTAATCGTTTGAAAGCGTAGGTTCTAGAACGCTTTTTCGTACATGTCTAGCGGCTGTTTTAAGATTGTATTGCCTGAATTAAGACGCGGATTTAAAGTCGTTAACTGAATTGACCCGGCTGCCGCAAAACTGCCAGAAAGTGGCCGCGAGCGCCTATTTTTTATGGATTTGTGATGCCACCCGCACCCGAGAAAATAAGCGTTATCATTCCGGCCTATAACCGCGCGGGCGATATCGAGCCAGTGGTCAAAACCATCATGGCACAAACCATACAGGACCTTGAAATCATTATCGTCGATGATGCATCGCCGGATGAAAAAGTTGTTGCTGCTATCGAAGCCATGGTCACGGCTCACCCTGCAAAAATTCGCCTCATCAAACATAACACCAATCGCGGCGCGGCAGCAGCCCGCAATACCGGTATTTTGGCCGCGAAAGGCGAATTCATCGCGCTACTTGATAGTGATGATGAATGGTTTCCCAACAAGCTAGAAATACAACTTGCGGCGTTAACCGCAACCCCCGATCCAACTACGCTGTGCATATGCGATTACCTACAGGTTCCCAAATACGGCGATGAAAAACCAATCACCCTGCGACCATCCCAAAAACCTGATCTGAAGATGGATATACTGTATGGCCGTGTTTACAACATTTGTTCAAATATGCTCATTCGCCGCAGCGCATTCAATCCATCCAGCATGTTTGATGAAAGCTTCAACACAATTTGCGAAGATTATGATTGGCTTATCCGGCATATCCTACGCGGCGGGAATATCATCGCCGTAAATGAAGTGTTGACGATTTGGAAATCAGAATTGAAAAAACCGTACCGAAATCATCGCGAATCCCTGCTTATCTTGCGCAGACTGCATTATGACAACATCCGCAAAACATTAGGAATTAATGCCAGCCGCCATTTCATGGGCGGGATTCATGCGCATTTATTGTTTGTGGCACGCCAAAAGAAACAAAGGCTGAAATGCGCTTATCATTTTACGATGATGGCCGTCATCCCGCCGAATTTTTTTAAGCGCCTTCGCAATTATCTTGTCCATCACTTATCACCCCGTAGTGCCACTTCATAAATGGAATTCAAATGCCGCCAACAATAAGCGTTATTATTCCTGTTTATAACCGGGCAGATGATATTACCCGCGCCATCCAAACGGTGATGGCACAAACCTTTCGGGATTTTGAAATTATCGTTGTGGATGATGCATCCACAGATGGCGGCAAAACTATCGCGGCAATTGAAACGCACATTGCACGCCATCCCGATAAAATCCGCCTGATCAAGCATGAAGTAAACAAGGGTGTTGGCGGTGCGCGCAACACCGGCATTGCTGCGTCTACGGGCGAATATATTGCCCTGCTAGACAGTGATGATGAATGGCATGCTAATAAGCTGGACATGCAACTCAAAGCGCTAATCGCCGCAAATAATCGATTGATGATTTGCCTGTGTGATTACTTATCCATTCCCAAAACCGGTAAAAAACATATTGTCACGGTACGACCGTCACAAAAATCCGATTTGAATATGAGTATACTGGGTGGCACGCTTTATAACATGGGCACCACATTGCTTGCCCATCGCAGTGTGTTTGCCCCGCCCTATCGTTTTGATGAAAGTTATGTGACTGTTGCTGAAGATTACGACTGGCTTATCCGCCACATGCTACGCGGCGGCAAAAGCATGGCAGTAAATGAGGTGCTTGCTACCTATCATTCCGAGCCGTTGAAACCTTATAAAAACCATATCGCGTATATTCACCGGCTGTACACGCAGCATGCAGCGGATATACAAAAAACTCTGGGGTTTGAAGCCAGCCGTTATTTTCTGGGCGGCAAGAATGTGCATCTGCTCTATGTTGCGCTGCAGACCAATAATATTTTATTGCAGGGATATTATTTTTTTATGAAGGCAGTTATTCCGCCGAATTTTTTCAAACGCGCGATAAATTATATCGCTAAGCGTTTGCCATTTAAAACCACTTCTTAAAAGTGGTACGGGCGGAGGGACTTGAACCCCCACGAGTCACCCCACTGGAACCTAAATCCAGCGCGTCTACCAATTCCGCCACGCCCGCAGCAGACGATGTTTGTATGCGCCCGCGCGCGCTTTGTCCATACGCATATTTATGCAGCAGAATATGCTTTATTTAATTATTGGCCGCCAGGCTCTTCGCCTTCTGGGCCTCTGGGTTTAACTACAGGGCGGAATGGCACGACTTTATTGGGCTGTGTTCCGCCTTCGCTTTCAGGGATTTGTGCTAATCCTTCTTGCAAACGGCGTGCGGCTTCTGCTTCATCGGTTATAATCGGAGCTATAGTATCATCCTGTTCTGTGCCGCCAAGCTCATGCGTGCTGGCGTGCATCGCTTCCTTCACATGACGTTCGCGTACCTTATCGAACATGCTGATGACATTCAGTTTATCAACAGTGCCCGCAAACTCACGGCCTGCTGCTTTTTGTTTTTGTAAATGTTCATAAACACCATCATAAATCTTATCGAATGTATCATCCTGATCAATGTCAGGGCGCAGGCCTTTAATCGCTAATGCAAAATACAATAAACGGTCGCGTTCGGGGCCATCGGCAAATTCCGGATCCATGCTGCGTTCCACAAAACGCACACTGGCACGGTAGAATAATTGGCGCGCGAATGCATCGCTCACCTCTTCCACGCCTTCGCGCTGGGTGCGCAGCATATTCAGTAATTCAGGCAATTCGTTTTCTGGAAATCCATATTCCACTTTGGCCAGAATTTCTTCAAATGAATCAAACCCGTGAATAATCGCAACACGTGCCCCCGGCAATTCCAATGCCATGCCACGTGGTTCTAATGGCGCGGTTAATTCAGCGGAAGCTGCTTGAACTGCGGTGGAAGTACCTTGCGTAAGCGTTGCGGGAAGTTGTTCATTGCCATATAGGCTTTTAATCGCATCCTCAATCGCTTGCAGAAATTCGGCATTCGCGATAGGCGCTGTATGATCACGCGCATAGAGTTCCTTAGGATTTAAGTCAAACTCAGGCTCTTTGGTGCGATCGATTTCAATAACTTTTGTGCCCAGTTTTTCAGATAGCACATCAAATAATGCATCTGTTTGCTTGAATGCGCCTTGCACCATCTGGCTTATTCGATCTGCGGCCCGAAGCAAAGATTTACCTGTGAAAAGATCATGCATCCGCTCACGGCGTTTTTGATAGCCAGGACCGTAGAGTTCCAAATCACGCGCTCTGCGCTCCACTCGCTCGCGGTGAAGTTTTGCCCAAAATTCGTGTCTATCTTCATATTCTGTCGGCATAGCATGCACCCAAAAGGTTGTACGTTGTGGTGGCAATTTACCACAACGCATGCCTGACCTGTTTTTGCAAATTTACTTTCGCAACGCTGAAATACAGCATTAACTATATCTTTTAACGGTTTGCAGTTCAGAGCCCTTTTGGCGTTATCAAATCAAGCACGCCATCTTTGGTAATAACACATGCTTCGCGCGGATCGCGGCCATCGCCCTGCAAATTAAAGATTGGGGAAAGGCTTTGCGGGTCTGCATATTTGAATGTGCTGCTGGCCCACATGACTTTGGTCGCGTTGCCATCGGCATGCGCATAGGAAAGCGTAAGACCCGCAGGCGATGGAAACTGGTCAGGCGGCCAGATAATCTGGAATGCAAGGGGTAAGCTCCCTTGCCTGCGTTCAACTTCCGGTACTTTTTGATTACCGCTATAGCCATAGCCTGCAAACACTTTCAAGTCAGATAAGCGCACCGAGAATTGGCGCAGTGCTTTGCGCGGTGCATCTTCCAAATCAACTGCGCCTTTACCCGGAATTTGCCGTTGATCAAGCCACCAGATTTCGATGCGGTCATCGTTCGCCCAATTATCAGTTGATTTAAATATACGCGGCGTTTTATCGGCTTCCACATCACGCAGTTCAACCCACAACCTGTCATCATTGATGCGCAAGTATCTGACCGTCACATCCGCGCCATCATCCTGCCCATAAATCGTGTAGCCCTGATACGGCCCCGGCTGCGATGTAAGCTGGCTGCCACACGTGCCAATCATTTTAACATCGCCAAGCTTCAAACCTAAAAATGACGAAATCTGTTTCGTATCAATCGATTTATATTTTGGTTTTGCAGCGCCAAGATCTTCGCTATTGCAATCGACAAAACTGGATTGGCTGTCATCGGATTCCTGCGGAGAATACCCGCTGGTGAATGCGCCTGTTTCATAATTCATCAAACGGATGTGCCCGCCCGATGTATTGGTACGGTAATCACACAACATGGTTCCCGTATAACTCAAGCTTGGCAGCGCATAGCTTCGCGCCCAGACCCAGCGATTATTATCCCCGCCCGCCTGACGATACGTGACATGCTGTTTGCCAAAGCTGAAGCTGTCTTCGCCAATATTGGCAGCGCCATAACCGTCATTGCATAATTCAAACAGTTTTTTATGCTCGGGTAATAATCCGCCATAGGTTGAAAACCATATTTCCTGGCTGACGTTATCAAGAAATTCGCCATAGCGCTTATCTTGTGGACGGCGGCATTTCTTCTCGCCATCTTTGGCGGGATGTGGCAGCACGATTTCGCTGATGATGAAGCGTTTTTTATCAAGGCTTCCAGCATCCCCCGACCAAAGATATTTGCACCCCTTACGGCCTTTGCAAAAATCATCCGGATTTATTTTTGGTAGCGCTTCAACTTTAGGCGTTGCGGTTGCATTTGCTGGCGCTTGCGCAAAGGCAGGAAAAGCCAGCATGACCCATATAAATAGCCAAGCAAATTTCATCATACTAACTCTTTTGGGGATTGGTTGCTTCGGTTTTTGGCCGCAACACATTGTGAAGGCCGGCGATTAAATCCTCTGCAATCAGGCATGGACCATATTCGCTTGCAACCGCGGCATGCAACCACGTGGCAATACATCCTGCCGGGAATACTTCAACACCTTGCGCAATCAATCCAGCAATAAAGCCTGCCAACACATCACCTGAGCCCGCCGTTGCCAATGTTGCAGGCGCATTGCTGTTGATAATTGCAAGACCTTCAGGTGATGCAATAACTGTATCCGCGCCTTTAAGCACCACTGTACACCCAAGGAACGCTGCGGCTGCTTTGGTGCGGCTGACCTTATCAAGGCGCGCATCAATGACACGGTCGAATAACCGGCTGAACTCCCCTTCATGCGGCGTAATGATGCATTGCGGATTGATGATGCGCTTCAGGCTTTCGGCATCGCCAGCAAATACATTCAAGGCATCCGCATCAAGCACGCATGGCTTTCCAGCTGCTAATGCCAATTGCACGGCTTGGCGTGTTTGTTCGTTTTCACCCGCGCCAGGGCCAAGCAACACTACATTCATGCGTCTGTCTTCCAGAAGTTTCTGGAAGGAATGCATAAAGCCTTCCCCTTCAATCACCGGATTGACCAGAATACTGGTGTTGGAGACCGCATATATAAAGTATGCCGTTTGCGGTGCGGCAATAGTTACAAGGCCGGAGCCAATACGCTGCGCTGCTTGCGCTGCTAAACGTGCAGCGCCAGTCATTTGCGAGCCACCCAATACCATGACATGCCCACGGTCGAACTTGTTATGGCTAAGCTGGGGTTGCGGATAATAGCTGATCCACAAATTCGGATGATTTTCACATACCTGCAATGGAATATTGAGCAAGGTTTGCTCGGGAATGCCCACATCCATTAAAATAATCTCGCCACATAGCATGCGGCCCGGCATCAACACATGCGCCAGTTTTTTGCGGAAAAAACAAATCGTCAAATCAGCAACCGCAGATTGGCCAAACACCTGCCCGGTATCCGCGTTAAGACCACTTGGAATATCCACCGACACAATCGGTAATCCTGAACGGTTGATAAGCTGAAGAAGTTGCGCCGCTTCGCCCGTTACCGCGCGGCGAAGGCCAATGCCATACAGCGCATCAATCACAAGCTGCGCCCCTTTTTGCAGTGCTGTCTCTAAAACCGACACGCTGGCGGTAATCACCGCGCCGCGCCAACGCGATGCCGCAACCTTGGCCTCGGGCGTTAAATCTTCAAGTTTTCCGAATAATAATATGCGTACTGGCCAACCTTTTGCTGCCATATGGCGGGCGGCCACAAAACCATCGCCGCCATTATTCCCAGGGCCGCATAAGATAATGGTGGGGCATTTGGTGTAACGCGCCATCACTTGTTCGGCAACCGCCAGACCTGCACGCTCCATCAACACAATGAGCGGTGTTCCAGCCTGAACAGCCGATTGTTCTGCAAGGCGCATTTGCTGCGCTGTTAAAACCGAGAATACGCTTGGTGGAATACTGGGTGGATTAGGGGGCGGCGTATTCGAAATAGCATCAGATGACGCTGCGACAGATTTTGCATCAAAAACTTTTTCTTCTGCTTTATCAGAAACCTTTTCGGGAGGCGCTGCTTTGGCGGCAGTAGCAGGCGTATTATTTTTTTGCGGTTTTTTATCGTTATCGGGCATGGCTTTTCATACCACCTTTTTTTTTAAAGACATAACCTTATGCAAAAAATTCAGGCATACGCCGGATTCAAAAATCATTCCCGCATTAAAATGAGTAAGGGGCACATGGGAAGAATGGGGCGATCGACGGGACTTGAACCCGCGACAACTCGGACCACAACCGAGGGCTCTACCAGCTGAGCTACGACCGCCATACCCTTCGCATACGCAATATAACCCCCGATAACAATGGAGGTTCCCTAAGGAAGGGCGTGAACAATATGGCCAAAAGCATTGAAAATCAACCAAAAGGTTTTCTTGCGCACCCCAAAGGAAAGTGCCATAAAAGTAGTCCATCAAGCTCTGTTTAGCCTAAAGTCTTGGGTTTTCGCTTTTTGGGATCCCCTCAAATTGAACTTACAAACGTGAGATTAGAGTCTAATCACTATCGGTTTTTTACGAACTTTTTATACAACCCAAGGGAGTAATATATGACTAAAAGCTACGATAAGGCGGTATCACTCATCAAAGATCGTGATGTGAAATACGTCAACTTCCGCTTCACCGACACACGCGGCAAGATGCAGCAAGTTACCCAGCATATCTGCACGGTAGATAGCGCGATGTGGGAAAAAGGTTTGCAATTCGATGGTTCATCCATCGCCGGTTGGAAAGTTATCAATGAATCCGATATGACCCTTCTCCCAGATCCTGAAACAGCCGTGATGGATCCATTCACCGCGCAACCAACCTTGAATGTGTTCTGCGATGTATTAGACCCAGATAGCGCAACTGCGTACTCCCGCGATCCACGCTCTGTAGCAAAACGCGCCGAAGCATTCATTAAAACTGCTGGCATCGGTGATACCGTTTACTTCGGTCCAGAAGCTGAATTCTTCATTTTCGATGATGTTCGTTATGGCACAGGCATGAACGAAGCCTATTACCATCTCGACAGCAATGAAAGCCCTAGCAACACCGGTAAAGCTTACCCCGAAGGTAATCTTGGCCACCGCCCACCGGTTAAAGGTGGTTACTTCCCTGTTCCACCGTTGGACAGCTGCGTAGATATCCGTTCCGAAATGGTGACCACCATGGCGGAAATGGGTGTTGAAGTTGAAAAGCATCACCATGAAGTTGCGCCATCACAGCACGAACTTGGTATCAAGTTCGGTACGCTGACCAAGTGCGCCGACAACATGCAGATCTATAAGTATGTGGTGCACAATGTTGCCCAAGCATACGGCAAAACCGCAACCTTCATGCCAAAGCCAGTATTCGGCGATAACGGTTCGGGCATGCACTGCCACCAATCCATCTGGAAAGATGGCAAGCCACTCTTTGCTGGCGATAAGTACGCTGGCCTTTCCGAAATGGCGTTGTTCTATATTGGCGGTATCATCAAGCACGCACGCGCTATCAACGCATTCACCAACCCAACCACCAACAGCTACAAGCGTTTGGTGCCAGGTTATGAAGCGCCGGTATTGCTTGCTTACTCCTCACGCAACCGTTCGGCATCGATCCGCATTCCTTATGTGGAAGGTCCAAAGGCGAAGCGTATTGAAGTTCGCTTCCCTGATCCGGCAGCAAACCCATACCTTGCTTACACCGCGATGCTTATGGCTGGTTTGGATGGCGTTAAGAACAAAATCCATCCAGGCGAAGCAATGGATAAGAACCTTTATGAACTGCCAGAAAATGAATTGGCTCAAATCCCTACCGTTTGCCATTCATTAGGCCAAGCACTTCATAGCCTTGAAAACGACCACAAATTCCTCTTGGAAGGCGGCGTTTTCACCAAGGACTTGATTGATGGCTATATCGCCCTCAAGAGCGAAGAAGTTCTGGCATACGAAACCACACCACATCCAATCGAATTCAAGATGTACTACTCAGTTTAAGAGTGGTTCGGTGTAAATCGATACAGGGGGCTAATCGCAGGATTAGCCCCCTTTTTTTTAGAATTGAGTATTGTCAATGATGGCCTGGTCATTACAACTCCATTTCTACTTTTAACGCATCAGGTAAATCGATTAGTATTGGATATGACCCATAAACGCATTGATTCCCGCACTGGCATCGCAATCGGACCCATTCTTTTTGTAGTGGCATTGCTGGCTATTCTGGCAACGGCAATTGCAGCAGGAAGTAGCACATTTAGTGCAAGCAGCACCCAGGAAAGCGCACGAACATTGGCAACCGCATTAATCGACCAATGCAGCGCCTATAAAGCGGCAATGGACAGATTATTGATGGGTCATAATTGCGATCCTACCCGTTTGGATATTACGCCGCCTACTTTTCCTACTGGCACGACATGGACAAATGGCGATTTCACATCAAGCAACGGCACCAACAGGGCCGGCAACGGAAATTGCGCACTTTATGATCCGCGTGGCGGAACCATGACCTTCACCCAAGTACCATCAGCGACCTTGGCCACACCATCGACCGGGCTTTGGGGCGGCGGGTATGGCGATCCGCAAATGGATTATTGGGCCGGTTATCCGATGTTAAGCGGAACCCATTGCATAACGGGTGTCGGTACTTGCAATGCAGGTTCATCCCGCCGGGCCAATATGACCCTTCATATTTTTCCAATCCGGCAGGATGTGTGCGATGAAGTGAATAGCATTTTGAAAAACAACACATCCAGTGCTTCGGTTATCAACACGAATGATTCAGCTGGATATAATATGTATGCCGGTTGGGGATTGCGCACCGGCGTCAGTGTTGGAACCTCGGGCGGAATTTCGGGTTCAACCGTGCGCGAAATGTGCGGCAAGCAATCTTCCTCGGCAACAGGTTATGTGGCCCCCTATCAGGCGAATGTCTATTACTGCACGGTTCTGGTGCAATAACCCATTCTTAACCACCGCTGCGTTACGGTTTTCCTATGCGCATCCTGTTACTCATCCTTTTATTGGCTCTACCCCTTCCTGCTTTTGCGGGCATGGCAGAAGCGAAGGATTTGGCCAAGACGTTGAACTGTCAGGTTAAGGCGATTGTGGTTGCCAACAAAAGTTCGGGCGAGAATTTCGAGACAACCTACAAGGTTGATTGCGAGCTGCCCCAAAGCGCGAGCGCCGAAGAAAAGAAAGCCAATGGCACGATGCTGATTAAATGCGAAGCAGCCATGTGCAGTTTGTTGAAGCGCGGCGAATAAAACTTAGTGGTGGTAACGAAGGAAGCGGAGCAGCTCCAGCTTCTTTTCCGAAAGTTCAACGGCAGCACGCAGCGCAACCTTTGCATCGCCTTCGGCAACGGCCAGACGTTCCACCAGTTTGGTGTGTTCAACGCCAAGCGATTCAACCGAAACGTCTTCCAATGGTACCACTTCTTCCGCCAATACGGTGCAGCCGGTCGGGTTTACTTCTACTATGCCGCCGGAAACCAGCATACGCTTGGTGATCTGGGTTTCTTTTTCTTCATACACATCAATAACGCCCACGCGCATCGTGGAAATGAAGGGCGCATGGCCAGCAAGCACGCTGAAGTCACCTTCGGTACCGGGCAAAGTTGCCATCGCAACCGGCGCGGAGAAGAGCTTTTTTTCAGGGGAAACAAGGTCGAATTGGAGTGTGTTCATAGGGATGTTTTTAGCAATTTTTCAGGCTATTGCAAGCCGCTTTTTAACCCGCTGAAGACCCTGCCAATCGATAATAAAGACGGCCTTAGGGTGCTCATAAACGATCCCCTTCCCGCCTGCCGGCCTTTAAAGCGCGGGCGGAAAAAGAAGTCCGGCATATTGACCAATTCACGCGCCAGCAAGGTTGTATCCCTGCTCTCAAGCGTGGAGTTTTCATGCCCATCCTCTCTTGTTCCTTCATATTGCAGGATGGCGTCATGGCGGTGGATGGTACTGTTCTGCGAAAAGCCATTTAGGTCGCTATGCTTGATATGGAAGATGACATACACAACCGCGCCTGATGCTATTGGCGTCATGCTGGCCCAAACCTGATCACGCTCAGCGAACACATGGCTCCCCTTCAAGTGAAGATGCAGCCGCGAATATTCGCGCAGCATGTGGGCTTCCATATTTTCTTCATCACTAAAATTGATTTTGATAAAACCATTTTGCTGAAACACATCGTCCACCGTCGCAACAACAGTTTGTATCGGAACGCGGGGGGCGGTGATTGACAATTGTGACATGGTCACTCCAACACAACTAAGCTTATGGCTTTCTGGTCAGGTACCGCAATGCAGCACGCAACCCCTTTAATGCTATGGCTTTCAAGCCTTCGGGTTCAGGCTGCAAACCGGGTCTTACGGGCACTGTCTCACCTTGTTGGCGTTGCGCGGCTTGGCTTGTTTCCAGCTTCGAAGCAAAATGTGCATCCGGCAAATGCAGCAACGTAAAGATATTCATTACCCTACTGCCAGCAGTGACCACGGCATCTTCTAACGATCCGCCTTCTGGCGTAATGGTGCCATAGAGATGTAGTGCCGGTGTTTCAATCGTCACTGACGGATCAAATGGAACGACAACCATCCCATGGTGGAGGGTGCCTTCCGCGTCACGCTCCACCCGAACCCAGATATGGTCGTTCGCACGTAACGGAACTTCACCCGCTCCGGTGAGGTCAGTAACGTGCAGATACTGCTGCAAATCAGCCCATGCTTTCGGGCTATCAATCTTTTTGAAGCCATGGGGCGTCAGTTTATGGTCAATGTCCTGCAATAGCCCTGTTAGGGCAGGCCGTTTTTGGTCACTCATTAATCACCTAAAAAATGCTTCTTAGGTCATTCTAATGAATTCACACGCGCCACTGCCACTGCCCTTTTACTTTCGTAATCAGGAGGAGCGCGGTAAAAGCTGTAATTGTTGGCTTAAGCGGCTGCTTGTTCGGCCATCTTCTTGGCTTTGGCAACGGCTTCATCAATACCGCCAACCATGTAGAACGCTGCTTCCGGCAGGTGGTCGTACTCGCCGTTCACAATCGCCTTGAAGCCCTTAATGGTATCCGCAAGGGAAACCAGAGCGCCAGGTGAACCCGTGAACACTTCGGCCACGTGGAATGGCTGCGAGAGGAAGCGTTGGATTTTACGTGCGCGGGCAACGGCCAGTTTGTCGTCTTCCGACAATTCATCCATACCCAAAATTGCAATAATATCTTGCAAGGATTTATAGGTTTGCAGGATCTTTTGAACCGAACGTGCCACTTCGTAATGTTCCTTACCCACAACGCGCGGGTCAAGAATACGGCTGGTTGAATCCAAAGGATCCACCGCTGGGTAAATACCAAGTTCGGCAATCGAACGTGACAACACGGTTGTCGCATCCAAGTGAGAGAATGTGGTTGCAGGCGCGGGGTCGGTCAAGTCGTCTGCCGGTACGTACACAGCTTGAACAGACGTAATCGAACCCTTCTTCGTTGTGGTAATGCGTTCCTGCATCGCGCCCATATCGGTTGCGAGGGTTGGTTGGTAACCCACAGCCGAAGGAATACGGCCAAGAAGCGCGGATACTTCCGAACCTGCTTGGGTAAAGCGGAAGATGTTATCCACGAAGAACAGCACGTCTTGGCCCTGTTCATCACGGAAGTATTCCGCTTGGGTCAAACCGGTAAGCGCAACACGTGAACGCGCGCCGGGGGGTTCATTCATCTGACCATACACGAGCGCGGCTTTTGAACCAGGGCCTTCTGGCTTAATAACACCTGATTCAACCATTTCGTGATAAAGGTCGTTACCTTCGCGGGTACGTTCGCCCACACCAGCGAATACGGAGAAACCACCGTGTGCTTTTGCAATGTTATTGATCAGCTCCATAATCAAAACGGTTTTGCCCACACCCGCACCGCCGAACAGGCCGATTTTACCACCCTTCGCATATGGGGTCAGCAAGTCGATAACCTTAATACCGGTTACCAGAACCTGCGCTTCGGTTGATTGTTCGGTAAGTGGTGGTGCTTCACGGTGAATTGGAAGCTTCTTGGTGTACTGTACGGGGCCGCGATCATCCACGGGCTCGCCAATCACGTTCAGAATGCGGCCAAGGGTATGTTCGCCTACGGGAACACAAATCGGCGCGCCGGTATCGGTCACTTTGGCGCCACGTTGCAGACCATCGGTTGAATCCATCGCAACGGCACGAACGGTGTTTTCGCCAAGATGTTGCGCAACTTCCATCACCAGAAGCTTGCCATCGTTATCCACTTCAATAGCATTCAAAATGGCGGGGAGTGCATTATCAAATTGCACGTCAACCACGGCGCCTAGAACCTGCGTTACTTTTCCAACTGAAGCTGTAGTCATTTTTCTTAGTCCTTAATGTTATTAAAGTGAGTTGTTTGGTTATTTAAAAGTTGTGGTTTAAACTGCCTCTGCACCGGTTACGATTTCAATCATTTCCTTGGTGATGTATGCCTGACGCGCACGGTTGTACTGCAAGCTCAAGCGGCCAATCATGTCGCCTGCATTGCGCGTTGCATTATCCATTGCGTTCATGCGTGCGCCCTGCTCGCCCGCTGCACTTTCAAGCAGCGCACTGTAAAGCATCACGGAAATATTCTTCGGCAATAAATCAGCCAGAATTGCTGTTTCATCTGGTTCGAATTCATAGACGGCAGATGCGGTTTGTTCTTTTGGCTTGGTCGCATCCACTTCCGGCATCGGAACAGGAATGATTTGTTGCTGCGTTACAACCTGTGTAATCACGTTTTTGAAGCGGTTGTAAATCATGTGCGCTTCATCAAACGCGCCTTCTTCATACAAATCCTGAACTTTCTGCGAAATAGCATCCGCATCGGCAAAGCTGAGCTTGCGGCGACCAACATCTTCATAAGTTGCCAGCATCATGTCCGCATATTCACGCCGCAGCTGGTCACGTCCTTTGCGTCCAACAGTGATAAGTTTTACCTGCTTGCCTTCCGCTTTCAGTTTGCGGATTTGCTTGCGCGCTTCGCGCACGATGGATGAATTGAACCCGCCGCATAATCCGCGGTCAGAGGTAACCACAATCAACGCGACAATTTCTTTTTTGCCCGAACCGCTCAGCAATTTTGGTGATGAGCTATCAACCACCAGATTGGCAGTAAGCGATGCGATGATACGCGTCATGGCATCGGCATATGGACGACCCGCTTCGGCTTGTTCTTGCGCGCGGCGCAATTTGCTTGCGGCTACCATTTTCATGGCCGAGGTAATCTTGCGAGTGGACTTCACACTCTCGATGCGAACTTTGAGGTCTTTTAAACTAGGCATGCGTTAGGAGACTTCCTAAGTATGTGGAATCGTTGAAAGGCGCATCTTTTTCCTGTTTTCAGCCGTTTAAGTCAAGCGGAAAGGAAGTGCGCCTAACCTCTTTCATTTATTAGGCTTTTAGGTCTGCTTTTGGGCTGGTTTTTCTACTTTGCTTTGCCAGCCAGCTTAACGGTCAGGCCGTTATATTCCTCGCGCATAATAATCTGGCATCCAAGGCGGGACGTTTTAGTGAGGCCCACAGCCAAATCCAGCATATCCATTTCATCGGCTTCGGGCTCGGGCAACACATCATACCAACCCGTATCCACAATTACATGGCAAGTTGCGCAGGCCAATGAATGATCGCACGCGCCTTCCAAATCAATCTTATGCATGTGCGCGATGCTTAATAACGTGCTGCCAACAGGCGCTTCCACTTCGCGTTCGCGTCCATCGCGTTCAATAAAAATAACTTTGGGCATATCGTTCAATACTCACTTTTCAAACAATCTAATTGCAGGCTCGCGTTTTGAGAACAGGCCAGAAGGTCGCAGCAGCATGATAACCACCATACCAGCGCCAAAGGCAATCATCCGGTAATCCTGCAACTCCCGGAAGATTTCGGGCAAACCTACTAGAAAGATTGCCGCACCTGCAAGCCCCAGCGGGTGCCCCATTCCACCTAATACAACCACCGCGAGAACCAGCGCAGATTCCATAAATGTAAAGCTTTCAGGGCTGATGAATCCTTGGCGCGCAGCAAAAAATGCACCCGCTGCGCCGCCAATTGCCGCTGCAATAACATAGGCAGCCAGTTTGGTGCGGGTCAGGTTGATACCCACTGCCTCGCTCGCCCGTTCATCTTCCCTTACCGCCTCGAATGCTCTGCCTAATGGCAACCGGCGCAGCCGTGTTGCCAGCAGGTGAACCAGCACAACCAGCGCAAGCACCAGATAATATAAAAATATCACGCGCGTGGTGGATGAAAATTCAAGTCCAACATATTCGTGGAATGATTTCATGCCTTCAGGTACCGCGCGTTCAAACGACAAGCCAAACAAGCTTGGACGCGGCACGCCGTTAATGCCGTTTGGTCCGCCGGTAAGCGAAACCCAATTCAATAAGACGATACGCAGAATTTCTGCAAAGCCGAGCGTCACCACCGCAAAATAATCGCCGCGCAAACGCAGCACCGTAATACCAATCAAAAACGCCGCAACGCCCGCGATGATGCTGGCAAGAGGTAATGCCACCCAGAAATTCAAACCCAGCTGCAACGCCAGCAACGCAAAAGCATAGGCGCCAAGCCCATAAAATGCAGCAAACCCAAGGTCTAACAGGCCTGTCAGCCCGACAACCAGATTAAGCCCGTACGCCAGCACCATATAGGTAAGGATCAGCGTCACGACATCCAAAACATAGCGACTGGACACAGGGGTAAAAGGCAAGACCACGACGATAACAAACATCGCGAGGAATAGTTTATTATAAAACGCGTGATTGCTTGGAAATACGAAAAGCGGTTTTTTGCTCTCATGCGTTTTTAAAGATCCAAAAATGCCAAACGCAAACCGCGCAACAAACACACCTGCCACACATAATGCAAAATTATTCCATTCTGGCACAATTGAAAGTCCCTGCGCGTTATCAACTGTGCGCAATCCAATGAAATGCAAAAACAAAACAGCGGCAAGCAATGCAGCGACAAAACTTTGCGCTATCAACTCCCCGATCTTGGTTTTGGCTGACATTTCCATGGCTAAACCTTATCAATTTCCGGTTTGCCAAGCAGGCCTTGCGGGCGCAGCAGCAGCACAAGAATAAGAATACAAAAACTCGCAACATCCTTGTATTCCGCGCTGACATAGGCCGACCAGAACGCTTCGATTAATCCGATTAATACGCCGCCAATCATTGCACCGGGCAATGACCCGATACCCCCTAGCACCGCCGCCGTGAATGCCTTCATCCCCGCCAGAAAACCGATGTAAAAATCGACCACGCCGTAATACAAAACCACCATTACACCAGCTACCGCCGCCAGTGCAGCACCCAGCATGAAGGTGATGGAAATAATTCGCTCCACTGGAATACCCAGTAGTAACGCCATTTTCATGTCTTGCTCACACGCGCGTTGCGCACGGCCAAGTCGGGTTTTGTGAATAAGTAGCGTTAAGCCAAGCATCAGCAAAACAGCCAACACCACAATCACGATTTGCAGATATGAAAGCGATACCACAAATCCATCCGCACGTTCCATCAAGGTGATGCGCCCTTCTACCATGGGTTGCAATGGTTTGACGCGCGCGCCCTGTGCCATACGTACAAAATTTTGCAACAACACGGAAACACCAATTGCAGAAATCAGCGGCGCAATGCGCGGCGCGTTGCGTAATGGCCGATAAGCCATTTTTTCCATCACGAACCCGTAAGTGGATGTAACAACAATGCTGAATATAAACGCCGCCAAAATGACCAGCGGCACGGCCGCAACGCCCACGGTGTTCCCAATTGTATTTAGCGCGACCACCGTCACCACCGCCACAAACGCACCAATCATATACAATTCGCCATGTGCGAAATTAATCATGCCCATGATGCCATACACCATGGTGTAGCCGATGGCGATAAGGGCGTAGATGCTGCCAAGCGTTAACCCGTTGATAAGCTGTTGAAGGAAATATTCCATGATCAGCAGCCCTGCCCCATTAATCCAAAGTGTACCTTATTGACAAAGCGGTTTGCGCGGGTTGCGCGCACCGTCTGGTGTGCGCACATATACTATGACTTGGTCGGGCGACCATGCCGCCACCGCAGGAACCCAATTCGCATATTTGATGCAGAACTGGCGCGGGGTGAGCGTGCTGGACTCCCCGCTTTTCTGGTTTGCCAATGCGGTTCTGAAATTATCTATCACTTCATTGCGGCTACCACCGGTTGCGGCGTACACACGGGCGATGGTATTTTCCCATTTACGGATTTGCGTTGAATACTTTTTCAAGAACACGGCATAGCTATCTTTCAAGGGACGGCGATAGCCATCATATTTGCAGGTGAGCATAATGACTTCGAGATCGGTATGCAGGCGCAGCCCCTGCTCCGCTTCAAACTCCTCTGGGGTATAACATTCGCCTGCAACCGCAAGGATAGGCATTAACGCCAAAAAAATTGCGATGAGTAGGCTTTGCTTCATTCGTTCTATTCCCAAGGATTGCGTTAATTTGGCGTAGTGATGGATTCTCGCTTGCGCGAAGGGCGGTTGCTGGCAAGACTACCGTAAGAACAAAGCGAAATACCATCAAAAACAAGACTCCTTTAAGGCCATTATGTCAAACCCCGCATCTTCCAATCTTGCGCCCCAGGGCCTGTCGCCCAACGAAGCCGTGCTGGAAATCATTAAACGGGCGGCCTCTGATAAGTCTAACCCCGTTAAAACTATTAACAGCATTCTTTACATGGTGGCATCGTGGCGCGCCAACCAACTCGCTCAATCGCGCCTAGATATCGCGCAAGGCCGCGTGATGAGCGGCCCATTCCAAGGGATGAATTTCTATTTCAACGATACACTTGGCTGCTACGCGCCCAAACTTTTGGGTGTCTATGAAATGGAAATGCACAATTTTATCCGCCAAGCCATCGCCAAACAATATGAAGCGGTCATCAATATTGGCTGCGCGGAAGGCTATTACGCGGTTGGCTTTGCCACCACAATGCCGAACAGCGTTATCCACGCCCATGATATTGATGAAAAGCTGCAAGCCGTAACCCAGCGCGTTGCCGAAAAAAACAATGTGGCACATCGTATAAAAATCGGCGGATTATTCGATGGTTCGCGTTTTGCGGAATTCAAAGGCAAACGCACATTGGTATTCTGCGATATTGAAGGTGCGGAACGCGAATTGATCGACCCCACCGCCTATCCCGAACTGCTCAATATGGATATTTTGTTGGAATGCCATGAATGCTTCATTCCGGAATTACGCAAGGTATTCATCGAACGGTTTTCAAAAACCCATGACATCACATGGCAAGAACCCGAACTGCGCTGGGGCAAATTCAATATCGATCTGCCGAATATCGATGATCTGGATCTATGTTTGCTGTCTTACGAAAACCGCGCCGGCGCAACGCCGTGGGGTTATTTTAAGAAGAAATGATTATTCCCACTCGATGGTTCCGGGGGGTTTGCTGGTCACGTCATACACAACGCGGTTGATGCCTTTTACTTCGTTGATCAAACGCGTTGCTACATCCGCCAAAAATTTATGTTCGAACGGATAGCTTTCTGCCGTCATGCCATCCACCGATGTGACCGCGCGAAGGCCCAATACGTAATCATAGGAACGACCATCGCCCATCACGCCCACGGTGCGCACAGGAAGGAGCACGGCGAATGCCTGCCAAATTTCATCGTATAATCCGGCCTTGCGGATTGCATCCAGATATACGCTGTCGGCCTTGCGCAAGATATCCAATTTTTCGCGTGTGATCTCACCCGGAATGCGGATGGCCAAACCAGGCCCAGGGAATGGGTGACGACCAACGAATTGTTCAGGCAAACCCAATTCGCGGCCCAAAGCGCGCACTTCGTCCTTGAACAATTCGCGCAGCGGTTCCACCAATTTCATGTTCATGCGTTCCGGCAAACCGCCCACATTATGATGCGATTTGATGGTTACGCTGGGGCCGCCCGTAAATGAAACACTTTCGATCACATCGGGATACAGCGTACCCTGCGCCAAGAACTGCGCGCCGCCTATTGCTTTGGCTTCATGTTCGAATACTTCGATGAATAATCCGCCGATGATCTTGCGTTTTTTCTCGGGGTCACTTACGCCATTCAATGCACCAAGGAATTTATCCTGCGCCTTCGCCACGATCAGCGGAATATTATAGTGATGACGGAATAACGTCTCCACCTCCTCCGCTTCGCCCATGCGCATCATTCCCGTATCAACAAAGATGCAGGTGAGTTGCGAACCGATTGCTTCGTGAATAAGTACTGCGGCAACGGCGCTATCCACACCGCCCGATAAACCGCAAATAACTTTTGCCGAACCCACCTGCGCACGTATCGCATCGATCTGGCTTTGGCGGAATGCCGCCATCGTCCAATCGCTGTTGCAGCCTGCAACCTTTTTCACAAAGTTGCCAAGTAATGCCTTGCCTTGCGGCGTGTGCACGACTTCGGGGTGAAATTGCACGCCGTAAAAACGCCGCGCTTCATCGGCAATCATGGCGAATGGCGCGCCAACGCTGCGCCCAACAACCTTAAATCCTTTGGGCAATTCCGCCACGTGGTCGCCATGGCTCATCCACACTTGTTGTTTATTGCCCTTTGCCCATACGCCTTCGAATAACGGGTTGGCATCAATGACTTCGACCTCGGCCTTGCCGAATTCGCGGGTGTGGCCTTGTTCCACCTTGCCGCCCAATTGCGCGCACATGGTTTGTTGGCCATAGCAAATGCCCAATACCGGCACGCCAAGTTGCCAAACTATTTCCGGCGCGCGCGGTGAATCTTTCTCCAGAACGGAAGCAGGCCCGCCGGATAAAATAATACCCTTTGCGCCATAGGCTTTTATTCTGTCGGAAGCTGCGCTGCCGCTTGCAAAACTAAATGGCCAGATTTCGCAATACACACCCGCTTCGCGCACACGGCGCGCAATCAGCTGTGTCACCTGACTGCCAAAATCCAAAATCAGGATGCGGTCATGATGCGTTTCAGGTGATTGTTTTGGCATTGCTTGCGGTGACATGGTGAGTTTTTAGCGATGTTCAGTGGTATTTTCCACAAAAATCCAAAAGGTTATTACACATAGTGCCTTAACCCTACGAATCTGCTTATATTCCGCAGTTACCTATCGCCATATAATCTAGGATAGTTTTACTATGACCGATCACAAAGAAATTTTTAATAACATCTATAGCCGCGATTTATGGGGTGGCGGCTCTGGCCCCGGCTCTACACCTGAGCACACACATCAATACCGTTGGTATCTTCAAAACTTCATGCGCGCCAACCGCATTACCAGTGTTCTCGATATCGGTTGTGGCGACTGGCAATTTTCAAAAATGATTGACTGGACAGGCGTGAATTACATCGGGCTTGATGTATCGGATGTTGTTCTACAAAACACGCGCACCTATGCGCGCTCCAACATTACTTTTCTTGAAGCGAATGCACTGAAAGATGAATTACCAAAAGCAGATTTGGCAATTCTAAAAGATATTGTGATGCATTGGTCGAATGCAGAAATTATATCATTTGTTCCAAAACTTCAGAATTTCAAATTTGCACTGATTACGAACGGATTATTTGCAAATCATCCTGAAAGTATCAATATCGATATTCAAACAGGGCAATGGCGTTCGATTGATTTAACGATGCCGCCATTCAGCTTCAAAGGCGCGAATGTGTATTGGTATCCAGCCGATGGACCCAAAACTGTATTCCTGTGGAAGCGCGATGAATGATCATGGTGCGGGCAGCTGGGGATTTTTTCAACTTCAAAGAGTATATATTCAAGAAGCTGTACAAAAAACCGTTTTACTCATTTAGGCGAACCATTCGCCTGCGGGTCTTCTAGCGATATTCTGGGCTTTTTTCCAGAAGAAATGGGATATAGTTCAGATAGCACTGCGATAGTGGAAAATCACAATCTGCTTGTTTTATAAAGCGATACTTAACTTGTCCTGCAAAAAATATCAGCCTTATTCAACGCCTTAGTATAATTAAATATTACTAAACAATTTGCTAGTACAGTTGGATCTAAGCATATTTTTTTAGGAATTTTTTATGGCAGAAAATGATCAAGGGGCACAAAAACCGACGCTCTTTAGGCGAGCGCAAGCGTTTGGCACTGCTGTGCTCGGCGCAATAATTGTGGCAGGTCCCGCACAACTGATAGCTGCCGTGACTGGCTCGGAGCGTATTCAAGAATTCGCGAACGGCGTGACAAAAAAAGTTCAAGCTCACGCCCGTATTGCTGACGGCCTGCCACCAACAGACCCCGCTATTGAGCAACGTAGGCTAGCTGCTGAAGCCCGCGTTGAAAGAATTGTTGCTAGATATTCTTCAACTGACGATTTGCAGTCTGGTTTACAAGATCCCGTTATTCTACCCAAGGCAACCGATGGTGCAGAGCGCGGCACTGCAATTCCTAGAGCAACACCAAGCAGCGCGCCTGTGTTTAGGCCATAGAGCTCAACAGCCAATCACAAGGCTGTTATCAAACGCTCTTCATTTTCAAAAAACATTCCATCTGCTGCATACAAGCAAGATAGATCCTGTTGGTGCGGGCAGCCGGAGTTGAACCGGCACGGGGTTGCCCCCGAGGGATTTTAAGTCCCTTGCGTCTACCAGTTCCGCCATGCCCGCGTAACTGTGCTGCCGTGATTTATAATCAACCCATGAATGACAAGCCAGTAATTTTTATTAATGCCGTGCAAGTTAACAAAATAATGCGGTTATATAACTTATTAACTATGATCTTTGATTGACTTAGTATCGAGTAATGTATTTGTGTATCGCCATATTACACAGGATCATACTTTATGCATGATGAAAATTATTGGTTAAACTACAACGCCGCTTTTAATGGATTGCCGCCACCAGACCCGCTCAGCCAAGGCGCGATTGACGGCGCAATTGCTCGCAACGCTTTACTAAACTCTTCTTCCAACAATCCGCCATCAGTCAGCGTTAATACGGCTGGGGTTCCTTGGGGTATAATCGGATTATGTGCTTTCGGAGCAGCCGCAATAGTTTTCAACGCCACTACTCATATTACCTCTGACGCAATAAAATATGTAAGTGAAGCAAACGGTAAAATTAAAGACAATCAGTCTTTGCATAAATACAGAACAGTATTAGATGCTCGTAAACAAGAAATTGCAAAAGAAACAATTCAAAATCCATTAATAGCGTTTGGCTTTCAGTGTGTGCATGAAGAATGTACCGCAAAAGGTTTTAAAATTAGAACTGTGTACTTTTCTAATTTCACATCGGCTTCAAATGACGCTGGTTATTCGATTACAATTAATTCCATACAATATCCTGAACGTGAGTTACGCGTATCATTTCGCATGCAATTTGCTCACTCCCCGAACTACGGTAATCTTGGTTATGATATAAATGAAAAAATTGCTTTTAGTGTTATACCAAGTTTTTTAAGTTTCCAGCCAAGACAGCAAGATCAAATAAATTGGCGCGTAAAACAAATGCCAGCTGGCGAATACCTAGCTGCGCAACAACGCACAAAGGATCCTAAATTTTTAAAACCTGAGCTACTAGAGCAAGAATTCAAAGAACTTAAGGCTTTACTTGAAAAAGCACCCCTCACCGGACAACCTACCCGCGTAATGTCGCTATCGGGTGTTAGCAGACCAGCAATGTTAAACGGACAACCCGTAAAGTCGCCAGATTGGATTTTCCCTTTATCGCTGATTTTAGATAAATAGTTTTTGATACAGCATGCTGAATCAGCTGAAATAAAGGCAAAAACCCCATTTTAAAATAATTCAACGCCGCCCTTGGCATCCCCGAATTTTCTTTGTATAAGGACTGCCTTCACCCCCTGTTCCTCGATAGCTCAGTGGTAGAGCAAGCGACTGTTAATCGCTTGGTCGTAGGTTCGAATCCTACTCGAGGAGCCATTCTTCGCCTAAACGGCTACGAATGGCAGGCCATTTCTAAAAAATCCAATTTCCGTTTATGACACGCGATGATGTAGAGCTGCTGGAACGCGAGACCTTGTTTCAGGGCTGGCTGCGTCTGGAACGTCATCGTTATCGTCATGCGTTATTTCAAGGCGGGGTTAGCCGCGTGTTCACGCGCGAAGTGTTCATTCGCAATGCCGCTGTTGCCCTTCTGCCTTACGACCCCATCACCGACCGCGTCTGTTTAATCGAACAATTCCGCTGCGGGCTTTACACGGGCGGCACCACAACACATGAAACTCCATGGTCGATTGAAATGGTCGCAGGACTGATGGATAAAACAGAAAGCACCGAAGAAGTTGCGCGGCGCGAAGCCCATGAAGAAGCAGGATTAATCGTAAAGCGCGTAAAAGCAATGCCGGGCGGCTATACCATGCCGGGCAGCTGCGACGAGTTCTTTAATTTCTTCGTTGGCGAAGTTGATCTGCCCGATAACGCATCGAAAATATTCGGTTTAGTGGAAGAAGATGAAAACATCAAAACGCATATTGTAAGCCGCGCGGAAGCAATTGCGTGGATGGATGATGGCAAAATCAGAAACCTGCCAACCCTTTATGGCCTGAGCTGGTTTGCACGGTTCGGCGAAGCCCTGCGCAACGAATGGCGCGCTTAGGCAATAGCCAAGTTTAATGCTTCAGGGTGTTTGAGAATCTTCACCGCCTGGTCAAAGACCAATTGGCTGCCGTAAACCAGCGCTTCATCATGCTTACCACCAAGAACTGGGCGTTCTGGCCCCAATAAATCAATGTGTTTGGCTTCGCCTGCTTCACCACGGCGCGCCAATATAACTGATGAAATCATATTATGTTGCGCTTTTGCACGCTCATAGGCAGTAGGGCCAAAAATTGCACGGATACGCAACGCGTTAATCACATATCTTCCACCGCGCACGAATGCGTTTTGCTTTTCCCACTTTGATTCAATTCTTGAAACAACTACATGGGCAGAATAGCTCCAAAGCCGTTCAATCTCTTTATTGGTAAGCTGACCTTGCAACATGCGCTGGAAATTACGCAAGCTTGGATGATTGCCAGCTGGAATTTTAGCAGGGGTAGCATTTTGTGGTGCGGACATGGTTTTTCCAAAAATAATTCTAAAAAATACGCTCCCTCATTCTACTAAAAATAAAGCCAGGCAAATAGTTTCATCGCAAAAATATGCTTAATATGAATACATTCAATAGCATCGCAGCGTATTCATCCCCGTCGCTCACAGCCTGTGGATGAATTAACTGCTGCAATTTAGCCAGCAAAAACCTACCCTCCTCCCTTTCGAATCTCATAGAATTGCACGCAGATAAACACATGGCACAAACCAGTAATGAACTTGTTGTATTGCGGCCTAACAACCCCGCCCCGTCGCGTTTGCCGCCCCATAATCTGGATGCGGAGCAGGCGTTGCTGGCGGCGATTTTAGGCAACAACCTCGCTTATGAAAAAGTGAGCGAGTTTTTGCGACCGGAGCATTTCTATAATCCCGTCTTTGGTAAAATGTATCAGGCGGCCATCACGTTGATTGAACGCGGCCAAAAAGCCGATGCGATTACACTCAAGCATTTCTTTGCCAGCGATCCGGAAATCAACCAATTGGGCGGTGATGATTATCTGGCACAGCTTACCGGCAGTTATGTCAGCATTATCAATGCTGCCGATTACGGTCAAACCATTCATGATTTGCATCTGCGCCGCCAGCTTATCAATATCGGGACAGATATTGTGACCGATGCGTTTGATGGTGCAGTTGAAACGCAAGCCATCCAGCAAGTTGAAGAAGCCGAACAAAAACTGTTTCAGCTTGCCACCACCGGCGATACGCGCGGCGGGTTTGTCAGCCTCGGCGCAAGTTTGCAAAAAGCCCAAATAACCTTTGAAGCCGCCTATAAAAGCGATAGCCATATTACCGGTATCACCACGGGCCTGCGCGATATGGATCATAAACTGGGCGGGTTGCAACGCTCCGACCTTATTATTCTGGCGGGCCGCCCTTCGATGGGTAAAACCGCGCTAGCAACCAACATTGCATTTAATGCTGCGCGCAGTTTTGTGGAAACCGGCGGCAAGATGGGCGCTGTTACCGGTTTCTTCTCGCTTGAAATGTCTGCCGAACAACTCTCCACCCGCTTGGTCAGCGAATATGCGCGCATTCCCTCCAACGATATTCGCCGTGGCCAGATCAAGCGCGAGGAATACACAAAGATTGTCGAAAGCATCAAAGAGCTGGAACGTATCCCGCTTTATATTGATGACACGCCTGCCCTTACCATTGCGGCACTGCGCACCCGCGCGCGGCGCATGAAACGCTCAGCGCATGGACTTGGCCTGATTGTTATTGATTACCTGCAATTGATGCAGGGGTCAGGCAGTAAAAGCTCTGAAAACCGTGTGAACGAAGTTTCCGAAATCACCCGAGGGCTGAAAGCGATTGCAAAGGAATTGAATGTGCCCGTACTGGCGCTATCACAGCTTTCGCGTAACGTGGAAGCACGCGAAGACAAACGCCCACAATTGTCTGATTTGCGTGAGTCTGGCGCGATTGAACAGGATGCCGACGTGGTGATGTTCGTATTCCGCGAAGAATATTATCATTCACGCACCGAACCCATGCGCCGAGAAAACGAAGACGACGCAAAGTTCAACCGCCGTTATACCGACTGGCAGGAACGCGGCGAAAAAATTCATAACATCGCTGAAGTTATTTTGGCAAAACAACGCCATGGCCCCATTGGCACGGTCGAGCTTCACTTTGAAGGCGCGTTTACACGCTTCTCCGATTTGCAACAAAGCCATTCTGATGAACACGGCTGATGAATAGGGCGGATGATTAAGCGTGATTGCCGGGGCTCTTGCTACCATTGATTTAGGGATTATTGCCGATAATTTTCGCGTGCTGCAAAGCATGTGCGGTAATGCCGAGGTTGCAGCGACGATTAAGGCCGATGGATATGGCCTTGGCGCTATTCCGCTAGCCAAAACATTATACGCTGCAGGTTGTCGTACATTTTATGTAGCGCATCTCGAAGAAGCGCTAGCCATCCGTGCGCTTCACAGTGATACGACTATCTACGTATTGCATGGCATTCCAAATGGGAGCGAAGCGGAAGCGCAGACAAAAAACATCACGCCCATCATCACTGATTTAGGCGCGCTTACCCGCATGCGCGAAACCGCCAAGAAAAAAGGGGAAATCATTCCGGTCAATCTGCACGTGGATACCGGCATGAACCGTATTGGATTTGGCGCATCGGAATGGAACATGCTGATCCACACCCCCAGTTTGCTGGATGGCGTGGATGTAAAAATGGTGATGAGCCATTTTGCGTGTTCCGATGAACCGCTGCACCCCATGAACGAGCAGCAGCGGGCCAAATTCATTGGGGCAACAAAACATTTTGTTTCCGCCAAACGAACATTGGCGAATTCGCATGGTGTTTTTTTAGGGACACACATGCATTTCGACCAAGTGCGCCCTGGCCGTGCACTTTCGGGGACGAATGGCCTAAAGGGCCTTAAAAACGCGTTATCTGTTCACGCCCCGATTATCCAGCTTCGTTCAATTGACAGTGATGGCACCGTTGGCTACGGTGCAACGCAACGTGTTCAAAAAGGCATGAGGCTGGCAGCTTTGGCATACGGATATGCCGATGGTCTGCATCGTGTTTTTAGCAATAACGACCAGACCACTGGTCATCATTTTTATCTTCATGGAATTGCAGTGCCTGTTGTTGGCCGCGTTTCAATGGATTTAGTGATGGTTGATGTAAGCAAGGTTCCGGAAAATCTTGTGCATGTTGGCGGGATGGTTGAAATTGTGGGCGCGCATCAAAGCGTTGATGATTGGGCCGCGCAAATTGGCACACTCGGCTATGAATTGATGACGCATTTAGGAAATCGTATCGAACGAAGCTATATTGAAGTGAAATCATGAGCCCCAAAGAAAACCACGAGCAACTCATTCAAATCCGCGATATTTTAAAAACCAATCTATTGAAGCTATGTCAATTGCTTGGAGCTTCCTTGCTGGGATTCCTGCAATCCACCGGCGCATTTGCATTCTTTACCATCCGTTCTGTCTCGCATTGCATCCGCCCACCCTTTTATATGTCACAATTCATCCGCCAGTTTATTGATATTGGCTATTATTGCTTGCCGGTCGTGGGGTTGACCGCACTCTTCAGCGGCATGGTGCTGGCGCTGCAAAGCTATTCAGGTTTTTCCCGCTTTTCGGCAGAAGGGGCAATTGCAACCGTGGTTGTGTTATCGATGACCCGCGAACTTGGCCCGGTGATGGCTGGCCTTATGGTCGCGGGGCGTATCGGTGCATCGATTGCAGCTGAACTTGGCACCATGCGCGTGACCGAACAGATTGATGCGCTAACAACCCTTTCAACCAATCCTGTCAAATATCTCGTAGTGCCGCGGATTGTGGCTGGTACAGCGATGCTCCCTGCCCTTGTGTTGCTGGCTGATATCATCGGCGTATTCGGCGGATTTTTGGTGAGCGTGTATCGTCTGGATTTTAATGCCGCCAACTATGTCGATCAAACATGGCGTTATCTTGAAAATATGGACGTTATATCCGGACTTGTAAAAGCATCGGTGTTCGGATTTATCGTTACCCTTATGGGTTGCTATTTCGGGTTCAATTCCAAGGGCGGCGCGCAAGGCGTGGGCGCGGCAACCACAAATGCGGTTGTTTCTTCATCCATCCTTATCCTTATCAGCAATTATTTGCTGACCGGCATCTTCTTTGCGAAGTAATTGAACATGACAAATACCGTTCCAAAAATTGAACTGAAAAATGTCCGCAAAGCCTTTGGCGATAAAAAAGTTTTGAATGGCGTTGATATCAGCGTTGAAAAAGGCCAATCGCTTGTCATTATCGGCGGTTCGGGCACGGGGAAATCCGTGATGCTGAAATGCATTCTGGGCATTCTGGAAGCGGATAGCGGCTCCATTAAAATTGATGGTAACGAAACCCGCACCGTGCAGGGCCGCAAACGCGATGTATTGCTTGATGAATTCGGCATGTTGTTCCAAGGCTCCGCGTTATTCGACAGCTTGCCCGTTTGGAAAAATGTAGCGTTTAAATTAATGCAGGCACGCCGCATGCCCGCCAAGCAAGCCAAAGACATCGCGGTTGATAAACTTTCGCAAGTCGGCTTAGGCGCAGATGTCGCTGATTTATTTCCGTCAGAACTTTCCGGCGGGATGCAAAAACGTGTATCCCTTGCCCGCGCGATTGCCGCAGATCCTAAAATCATTTTCTTTGATGAACCAACCACTGGCCTTGACCCGATTATGGCCGACGTGATCAATGATCTGATTGTGAAATGCGTGCATACACTTGGCGCTACCGCCATTTCGATTACGCATGACATGGCCAGCGCGCGCAAAATCGCCGATCGCATCGCGATGATTTACCAAGGCCAGATTATCTGGAATGGTAAGAAAGAAGATGTTGATCATTCAGGCAACGCCTATGTTGATCAATTCATCCATGGCCGCGCCGAAGGCCCCATTCAAATGCAAATTTTAAAGAACTGATTTAAGGCGCAGGCGCTTGTGAAGGCGCAGTGATGCTGGCAACCACACGGCCTAAAAAATCATTACATGCTTTGAGCTGCGCAGGATCAATATATTCATTCGGTTGATGTGCCTGAAGAATATTTCCTGGCCCCACCACAATGGTTTTAACAAACCCCGCATCCCAGAACCGCGCCGCTTCGCATACATAAGGTACGGTAATCGCTTCGCCGTTACCCACGAATAATTGCCCCATTTTAATTGCCGCGTCGTCCGTACATTTAAATCCGGGGTTCATCATTTCAACGCGCACGGTTAAATCGGCATGGCCACTTTTATCCATCAGCGTTTTATATTCGACTACAGCTGCATGCGCCGTATGACTGAAAAAATTTTCTAACGCAGCCGGAGTGATGCCGGGACGACCACGAAAATCATAATGGTTTTCGTACCCAGACGGGATAACATTATTGGTATAGGGTGTTTTAACGCCCGTGGATGCCATGGATGCATGGCCCAGCATTTCATCGCCCAACAAGGCTCCATATTCACCCCGCGTACGCATCAGTGTTCCAGACAAAACAGTCATCACGTCGTGCGCGCTGGTAATCGTTGGGTCATTGTACTTCGATGCATGACCACCAGTTGCACTGGCATTGAACCAGATTTTGGCACGTGAATTATGCGCAACCGCCATTTGCATTTCGGTGGGTTCACCCACAATACACAAATCCGGTTTGATGTGTTGCGCCTTCAAAACATCAATCGCTGTAATCACACCTTTGCATCCCACTTCCTCATCAAACGAAAACACCAGATGAATAGGCTTGGTAAGCTTGCTTGTTGACCACGCTTCCACTTGCGATAGCACACAGGCTACAAACCCCTTCATATCGGTTGTGCCGCGCCCATATAGAAAACCATCTGCTTTTTGCGTTAGCGTCCACGGGTCGGTATCCCACGCCTGACCATCGACGGGAACCACATCCGTGTGGCCGGATAATAAAATACCGCCATCCACTTCGGGGCCAATGCTGGCAATCAAATTCGCCTTTGTGCCATCCGCATTCATATCCAGATGCGTGCGCACGCCATGACACACCGCAAGCTTGGCGCGGATGTAATCAATCATCATCAAATTGGATTTGTGACTCGTTGTATCAAACGCAACGAGGTCTTTCAGAATTTCAATATGCGGTTCCATAATACGTTATATAAATATTTGAGTAAGCAAGCATAAAGGAATAACCGCCCCTGAAAACGGTTTAATTACTTGCGCACATATCGCTTGGCTTTTGGCCGTTTTTTGCTTGTCACACGCCAGAAAAGGCTTAAATATTGGAATAGATGTTACCCTAACAGCTCAGGAATTCCCAATGACCGAACTCAAAGAAAAATGCGTCAAGCAACTGGAAGAAGTTTTGGTTTCCGTTGAAAAGGCCATGAAAGATATTCAGGCCGGCAAATATGATGAAGCATCAGCTGTGTTAGAACAGCTCAAGGCTGGCTATCAGGAATCTAAAAAGGCATCGTAAAGCCCTTCAAAAATCCGCTTGATTTAGCGCATCATATCGACTAGAACATAAAGTGAACACTCTATCCGGAGCGCGACTTTATGGCAAAAAACTCAAACACCTATGTCTGCCAAAGCTGCGGCGGGGTTTCGCCCAAATGGGCGGGTAAATGCGAAGCCTGCGGCGGTTGGAACACGATGGTGGAGGAAGTTGCCAGTGTTGGCCCTAGCAAAAGTTTGGCGGGCGGAAAAAGTTCATCGGGCAAAAAATCAAAAGGTGTTGAGTTTGTCGAATTGCAGGGAACATCAACGCCCCTTCCCCGCCGCGTCAGCGACATTAGCGAATTCGACCGCGTATGTGGCGGCGGCTTAGTGCCAGGTTCCGCAGTGTTGGTTGGCGGTGACCCCGGTATTGGCAAATCCACATTGCTGCTTCAGGCGCTTGCCAAACTTTCACAAAAATATAATTGCGCTTATGTGTCGGGCGAAGAGTCGATCGACCAAATCCGGCTGCGCGCGGCGCGTCTTGGCCTTGCCGATGCCAAGCTGCATCTTGCGGCCAGCAACCATGTACGCGATATCGTCGCAACATTAAATGCGCATGATGCGCCCGATGTGATTGTGATTGATTCAATCCAGACCATGTTCACCGATGTATTGGATAGCGCGCCCGGCACGGTGGCGCAGGTGCGTTTGTCATCGCAGGAACTGATCAATGCGGCAAAAAAGCATGGTTCCGTGCTGCTTCTGGTCGGCCATGTGACCAAGGAAGGTACGCTGGCCGGCCCGCGCGTATTGGAACACATGGTGGATACCGTGTTGTATTTCGAAGGTGAGCGTACCCATCAATTCCGTATTTTGCGCGCGGTTAAAAACCGTTTCGGCGCGACCGATGAAATCGGCGTATTTGAAATGAGTAGTTTGGGCTTGCAGGAAGTCAAAAATCCATCTGCACTTTTTCTTGCCAACCGTTCAACGGAAGCCACCGGCACGGCTGTCTTTGCTGGCATGGAAGGTACACGCCCGATGCTCATTGAAATTCAGGCGCTGGTTGCACCATCCGCGCTTGGCAATCCGCGCCGCGCCAGTGTGGGGTGGGATAATGCGCGCCTTGCCATGCTGCTTGCGGTTTTGGAAACCCGTGCAGGGGTCGGCATTGGACCAAATGATGTTTATCTGAATGTGGCGGGCGGTATGCGCGTTGCAGAACCTGCCGCGGATTTGGCCGTTGCCGCTGCCCTTATGTCGTCCCTTTGTGATGAATCGGTGCCCGAAGATGCAATTATGTTCGGGGAAGTTGGCTTGTCCGGCGAAATCCGCCCCGTTTCAATGATTGAGCAACGGTTGAAAGAAGCCGCCAAGCTAGGCTTTAAGCAGGCCATCATCCCCACCATGCAGGAAGGCAAAACCATGCCGTCGCACGGCCTGCGACTCACCCAGCTTCGTCATGTAAGCGAATTAAGGGCACTTTTCGGCCAGATTCCACAACAAAAACGGGGTAAAAACAGAGGTGACATGCAAGGTCAAAAACCGCCGCTAAAGCGTTTTGCAGGTTAGTATTTTTTGGAAAATACCCTTTCACTGGACTATATAGTTTCAAGCCCTTGCGTTATGATGCGCCGCCCAGTTAATAAGGTGAGTTAGAACGTGTCCCGCGTTCGTTAACTCCCCCTTGCGAAAGAGCCAGATGACCATGCCCAATACAGCAGTCGATATTATCGTCATTATCATCATTCTGCTTTCTGCCGGTCTTGCTTTCATTCGTGGTTTTGTTCGTGAATCTCTCTCCCTTGGTACATGGTCGATTGCTGCCTATCTGGGCTTTACCCAATACGCGCTTGTCACGCCTTATCTCGAACAGCATGTCCACCAACCCCAGCTGCGCGATTTTGCGGGTGGCCTTGTAATTTTCGGCGGTGTGTTATTGCTGCTTATTCCCTTTAGCATGTACATCCGCAGCTTCATCAAAGGTGAACACATCACATCGATTGACCGCTCCTTTGGATTTTTGTTTGGTGCAGCGCGTGGCTATCTTCTGATCTCGATTATCTATCTGATTATATCGTGGTTGCTGCCGGAAGAAAAACAACCTGTTTGGCTAAAGGAAGCGAATACCAAGCCTGCCCTCGCCTATGGCGCAGACATGGTCAAAAACCTTATCCCTGAAGAACAGCGCGAATTAATGGAAAAGAAAGCCAAAAACACGCAGGAAAATAGCGAAGATGCTGTTGAAAGCGGCCAGGCAATCACAGACGAAACCGATAAGAATTCAGATATGTTACAAAATATTCTAAACAGTACAAAGAGCGCCGCACCCAAATGATGAACGACGAACCATCGCCGCATCTCACCACTTCGCCATTCGATGATGATCGTTTGCACGAATATTGCGGCGTATTTGCGGTTTACAACAACAAGGATGCATCCGCCCTTACTGCGCTTGGCCTTCATGCCCTGCAACATCGTGGACAGGAAGCGGCCGGTATCGTTACCTATGATGGCGAACATTTCCATGCGCATCACGCGTTGGGGCATGTTGGCAAAAACTTCAATAAGGAAGGCGTTATCCGCCGCTTGATGGGCCATATGGCGATTGGGCATAACCGTTATGCCACCACAGGCGAAACGGCGTTGCGTAACGTGCAACCCTTTTTTGCCGATTTTGAATTTGGCGGTTTTGCGCTTGCCCACAATGGCAACCTCACCAATGCCTACAGCTTGCGCAAGGATTTGATTAAACGCGGCAGCTTGTTCCACTCCACCACTGATACCGAAGTGGTTATTCATTTAATGGCGCAATCTGCGCAGCAATCCCCAATTGATCGTTTGATTGACGCGGTAAAACAGATTGAAGGCGCGTATTCGCTCGTCTGTCTTGCGCCAACCTGCATTATGGGTGTGCGTGATCCCTTGGGCCTTCGCCCGTTGGTATTGGGTAAAACCGGGGACACCTATGTGCTGGCCAGCGAAACCTGCGCGCTGGATATTATTGGCGCCGATTTTGTACGCGATATTGAAGCTGGCGAATTGGTGATGCTGGACGAACATGGCGTAACCAGTTTCCGTCCATTTGAAAAGGCACCATCGGAAAGAAAACAATCCCGCTTCTGCGTATTTGAATATATTTACTTCGCCCGCCCCGACAGCTTTATGCAAGGCCATTCCGTTTACGAAGTTCGCAAACGCATCGGGATGCAGCTTGCGCGCGAAGCACATGTGAAGGCCGATATCGTTGTACCTGTACCCGACAGCGGCGTTCCAGCTGCTATTGGCTATGCTGCGCAAAGCGGTTTGCCCTTTGAACTCGGGATTATCCGCAACCATTATGTGGGCCGTACCTTTATTGAACCTACCGACAATATCCGCCATTTGGGCGTGCGTTTAAAACACAACGCCAACCGCGCCATGCTGGAAGGCAAGCGCGTGATTTTGATTGATGACTCAATCGTGCGCGGCACAACATCAACAAAAATTGTAGAAATGGTACGGCAAGCCGGTGCAAAAGAAGTGCATATGCGCATTTCATCACCGCCAACCAAATTCAGCTGCTTCTACGGCATCGATACACCGGAAAAAGAAAAACTGATGGCACATAAATTCAGCGTGGATGAAATGGCCAAGTTGATCGGCGCTGACAGCTTGGCGTTTATTTCGCTTGATGGTTTATACCGCGCTGTGGGTGAGCAAAAACGCGATCCAGAGAAGCCAAGCTATTGCGATGCCTGTTTCAGCGGTGAATATCCGACGGCGCTGACCGATTTGAATAGCCGAATGGATGAACAACAGCTTTCCTTCCTTAATTCGGCCGCGGCTGAGTAGCGCTGCCCATTTCCATCGTCGTATATTTCATATTCTCGCCAAACGAAAATATAGCAACCACGGCATCTTTTTGATGATCGGGCGTTTGCGGCACGCAGAAAAATTCTGTTGCTGGTTTTTCGGCGACACCTTCCTTTTGCAGCTGCTGCATCACGGCCGGCACAACCCCTATTCCGAATTTACGTGCGATGCCTTCAATGTTATCGCCTTCTGCCAAATCAAAGCATACATTCACCTGACGATTATCGGTGCCCTTCTGGTGAATGACGGTAACTTTTGCATTCACTAAACCCAATTCGGCGAGCGATTTGGTAATGACAGGATTTTCCGAAATGCAATTGCGAACAGCTTTGGCAAAATGCAGGCTCACTTGCGTTGACGCACTTATTGACACGGGGCAGCCTCCTTCTCAATAATAGCAATACGCCATCATTGATGGATGAAACCTAATTATTTATGAACTCGCAGCGCAGCATTTTTTTAACAAAACTATCCACATCGTCATGCAAGACAACAGCAAAAAAAACACGCTAATTACCGGTGCTTCTCGCGGTCTTGGTTTTTTTCTTGCAACGCAACATGCCAAACGTGGCGATCACATTATTGCACTTGCGAAGACACAAGGTGGCCTCACAGAGCTGGATGATTCAATCAAAAAAGCGACGGGGCACAACGCAACACTCATTCCCTTCAATCTCACTTCGCCTGACACATCTTTTGCGATGCTGGGGCAAACCTTGTTTGAACGCTTTGGAAAGTTACACCGTTTGATTTTAAATGCAGCAACGATTGGCCCCTCAAGCCCTGTTGCGCACACAACCGAAAAAGACTGGCAATTAGTGATGGATGTAAACGTGACTGCAAATATACGTTTGCTGCGCCATCTAGATCCTTTGTTGCGTAACGCGGGAAATCCGCACATCACCTTCGTGACATGCAGCAGTTTGGGCGATGCATATTGGGGCGCGTATGGTGCAAGTAAAGCGGCCCTTAATCAATTGGCCGCCAGCTACGCCGTAGAAACTAAGCAGGCAGGCTTTAAAGTTGATGTATTCGACCCTGGCGTAATGGCTACGCAGCTTCGCCGCAACGCCTATCCTGGCGAGGATCAAAGCCAATTGGATAAGCCCGCCGACATCGCGTTAAGATATGTAAACGGTTAAAATATAAAAACTCGCAGAGCGCAGCGTATCTTTGTATAGTGCGCGCATATTAAACTGCATTTCTCATAAAAAACGAATGATTAGCAAAGTTATACGTGAAAAAATTGCGCATGAGCCAGTTGACGATAAGCTGCGCGAACTAACTGATATTCTCAAAAAGTTACCACGCGGTAGCAAAAAATTCCGCTATGGCGCGCACTTTTCTGTGGCGCTGCGTTTGTTTGAATCATTGGTGAATGATGACAAAGCGCTTGCGGCAACTCTGAAACATCTGAAACGTGAATATGTGCTGGATGCGTTTCGTGCTGGCTGCATTAAATCCTTCACGCAGATTGCCGATAAATTTGAAAATCACGCCAAAAAACTGGCGCATGTAACCGCAGATGATGATTTAAATCCGCTTGAGCCGATTAATTACCAAACCATCCGCCGTCTGCGTCAAATGGAACGTCTGGCAGTTGCAGCGCATTTCAGTGAAGCACAAACTTTCGACGTTAATCGTCTCAAAGGGCAATTGACGGGCTATCGCCGCACGCGCAAAAGGCTGGATAAGCTATTCAAGAAAGATGACATCGTCATCAAGCCGGGTGGAAGGCCAACGCAGTTTCAATACGCGCAATTACAGGCACGCCGCAGCCGCGCAAAACGTGCCCACATATAATTAATCATCCACATACGGGTTATCGCTTTTCTTGGTGTAAAAGCGTAGCACCACGCCGCCCATATCAAAGGTGCGGCGGAAATCGTTCGCCAGATAACGAATATATGTTTCCGGCAAATTCGTGGGTTTGTTGACCCAGATATTGAATGTAGGCGGGCGCGTTTTAATCTGCGTCATATAGCGGATTTTAATCGGGCGACCTGCCGTTAATGGGGGCGGATGATGGTCAAGCAAGGGTTGCAGCCAGCGGTTTAGTTCACTGGTGGAAATGCGCTTGTTCCATTTTTCATGAATTTCAAATACTGCTGCCATCAGCTTATCCAGCTTCTGGCCTTTGGTTGCCATGGTCATCACAATGGGAATATCAGGCAATTGCGCAATATTTTTATCAAGGAAGGAACGAAGAAACGCGGTCACTTCTTCCTTATTCGGAACCAAATCCCATTTGTTGATGCAGATGACAAGGCCGCGGCCTTCCCGTTCCACCATTTGCGCCAAATGCAAATCTTGATGTTCGAACATCTCCGTTGCGTCCACCACCAAGACTACAACATGTGCAAGCCGTACGGCGCGTTCGGTTTCGGCAACAGACATTTCTTCAATTTTTTCATGCACTTTGGTATTGCGGCGCAGCCCTGCGGTATCTACCAGCCGAATGGGCTGACCTTCATAATCCCATTGAATATGCACGGCATCGCGCGTCAGGCCTGCTTCGGGCCCTGTCAGCATGCGGTCATATCCCAGCAATGCGTTGACCAATGTTGATTTACCGGCATTCGGACGCCCGATAATAGCAAGATGCAGGGGTTTATGCTCTTCCGCCTCTTCACCTTCTTCATCGCCATCCGCGCGAACATCCTCATCAATCTTGAGCTGTTCGCGATCAATATACGGCTTCAGCGCTTCATATAAATCGCGCATACCCATATTATGCTCGGCGGAAATGGCAACCGGTTCGCCAAGACCCAACGCATGCAACTCATCAAACCCTTCTGGCAGATTATTATCGCATTTATTGGCAATCAAAATAATCGGCTTACTGCTTTTACGCAGAATGCCAGCTACATCGCGGTCGGTTGGCGTAAGGCCTGCCCGTGCATCCACCACAAATAACGCAATGTCTGATTGTTCGAGCGCGGATTTGGTCGTTGCGGTCATACGACCAGCCAAGCTTTCCTTATCAGCTTCTTCAACACCCGCGGTGTCTAGCACGGTAAAATCTAAGTCAAACAAGCTTCCGGATGCTTCGCGCCAATCACGCGTCACGCCCGGTTCATCATGCACCAGCGCAAGCTTTTTACCAGCTAAGCGATTAAATAGAGTGGATTTACCGACATTCGGGCGGCCAATTACGGAAACTTTCAGCATGGTATATTACCGCAAAGCCGTTAAGCGCCCATCATCGGTCAGCACGTACATCGTACGGGCAGCAACAATCGGCGGAAGATAAATAGGCGAAGAGAACGTACGCGTGGCAATCAGTTTTCCGTTCACAGGATTATAGCTATTGAATTCGCCCAGCGAATTGCCAAGCCATAATTTTCCGCCCGCCAATACAGGGCCAACCCATGCAATGGTTTCGGTGCGATTTTCAGGGTCAATATAGCGCGGCAAATCAATTGCCCAGCGCACATGTCCATCATCAACGGAAAGCGCAGCAAGTTGATTTTCGCTGGTCACAAGGAAAATACTGTTCCCTGCAAACCACGGGGTTTGCACGCTGCCCGCATCTGCTTCCCATATGCGTTTGCCACTCCGTTCATCCAACGCGACAAAACGCCCCGAATGGCTGATGATATGCACACGGCCGTTATACAGTACAGGCTGGCCTTCGATATCGGCCATCGCAGGCAATGTGCCCACGCGTTTGGTACTGGCAAGATTTTCTTGCCATGCCATGCGACCGTTGAAGCGGCGCAAGCCAAAAATTTCGCCGCTGCTGTAGGGTACGATCACCAAATCATCGGTTACCGTTGCGCTTGCCGTGCCAAGAAAGGAAGCAGATTCTTGAATGCCCGAATGATTCCAGCCCAATGAACCATCGGCAAACGAAAGTTCCTGCAGGGTGTTATTCAAACTGATGACGTAAACTTTGCCATCCACAATAATCGGCGCATTACGCACAGGGGTTTGCAAATTACGTTGCCATATTTGCTTACCCGTTGTGGCATCCAATTCCACAACAAAGCCATAGCTGGTTGTGACCACCAATTTACCTTGATCATACGCGATGCCAGCGCCTGCGATGGTGGCATCATCAGGGCGCTGTTCAGGAATACGTGTTTCCCATATGCGGTCACCGTTTTGCGCAGAAAATGCGGAAACGCGCGCTGATGCATCCACCGTAAAAATCTTGCCTGCTGCAACAATCGGCACAGCCGTTAATGCGCCATCGGAATTGGAGCCGGAACCAATTGAAACCGACCAGACTTCACGGGGATCAGCTGACAGCGTTGCGTTCCCATGCACACGCGCCAATGACCCGCCGGGTTGCGGCCAATCGACCACATCTTGCGCTGCAGGAATTTCAACAGGAATAGCGGCGGCATCCGCATCGGCCTTTAATGCACGTTCGGTTGAAAACACATCGCTACGTTTGCCAGGCAAGGCTCCGCGCTGGCCGGATTCCTTGCCAAACAGGCCTTCGCAACCGGTGAGCAAAACAACCGATGCCAGTAATACGATGAATAGTCTAACCATGCTGGTTGTTTAATGTTGAGGTTACTCGGGAATAGTTTATTGGGCTTTATAAACGCGGCCTAAAAGCTTTGCGCGTTCGACCACAGCGGTTGATGCTTCAGGGTCAATCACCATCTTGTTCAACTGTTCAATGGCTTTGTCCTTTTGGCCCAGCTTTGCGTATAAAACAGCTGATAATTCCAGTGCGCTAATATGCCATGGGTTCTTTGCATCCAGCAGCGGCTGCATTTCATCAATCAGCTTTTGTGCATCATCCTTATCGGCACGTGCGCGGATAGAAAGCAGCTTTGCATAATCGCGGTAAAGCGGTTTAATCGAACCATCGGAGCTTAATGCTGCCAACGCCTTCAATCCCGCTTCGATATTGCCTTGCTTGAAATAGCTACCAGCTTCGCCAAGTCCTGCGGCAACACGGTGCCCCTCCCCGCTTCCTGCAGTTGCCATTTTACCCAAATCCAGAATAGTGGCTTTGGCTTCATCGCCGCTGACCTTATCAAGATCTTTATCAAGCAGTGTAATCAGTTGCTCAGAATCCTTTTCCTGTTCCTGAATGCGCATATTCATCATAGTATTGCCAGCAGCAACCGCGACAATAATGGCAATGATCAGGGCAGCAATAAAATTACCATAACGGGTAAAGAAATTCTTGACCTGTTCGGCTTTTACCTCAGCATCCACTTCATCAATCAGCGCCTGCGCGTCAACATCGATTGGGACGTTTTTTTCCGGAATGTTTTTGGGGATCGTGTTCGTTTTAGCCACTGTACTAACCTATGATTATCCTGTTAATTAAGCTGCAAGATATACCCTGACTCTGGCTTCGTTTCAAACATAAGAAAAAAGATGAGTTTTAAAGCGTTTATAGGCGAAAGCATTGTTTCGCAAGGCAACCGGACCATGGGGCAGGCTTTGCTGGTGGAAGCTGGCCTTATCAAAGGCATGTGCCACGCAAGCGCCATTCCTGCTGGCGCTGAAACCATCAAGCTTGCCGGCCTTACACTTGCAGCAGGGCTGGTGGATGCGCAGGTCAATGGCGGGGGCGGAATTCTGTTCAATGATAACATCTCTGCAAACGGCATTGATGGGATTGCAAAAGCGCACCGCGAGGCAGGAACGACTTCGTTTTTACCAACACTTATTTCCGATACACCGGAAAAAACTACCATCGCCATAAACACTATCCGCGAATATGGGCAAAAAAATGGTGTGATGGGGATACATCTCGAAGGGCCGTTTTTAAATCCGGAACGCAGCGGTATTCATGAAAAAGACATTATCGCCAAAGCCAACACTTCGTTTTTGCACTCTCAGAAATTTTCTGGTTTGGGTGTTTGTTTAATTACTGTTGCGCCGGAAATATTTCAAAAAGGCGAATTGAAAAAACTACGCGATGCAGGCGCAATCCTCGCGGCTGGCCACAGCGCCGCCAATAAAGACCAGCTGGCGCAGGCCAAAAATGAAGGATTAACTGGCATTACCCATCTGTTCAACGCCATGGGCGGTATGAGCGCCAGAGAAACTGGCCTTAGTGGCGCAGCACTCAATGATGATGAATTGTGGTGCGGTATTATCGCTGATGGCGCCCATGTTGCGCCAGATATGCTGCGTTTAGCAGATAAGGCGAAACCAAATGGCAAATTGTTTTTGGTCAGTGATGCGATGCCACCTTCTGGCCAGCACCCGCAACAGCCCTTCGCCTTGCAAGGCAAATACATCAGAGCTGAAAATGGAAAATGCGTCGATGAACGCGGCGCATTGGCAGGTAGTGCCTTCACCTTGTTCGAATGCGTGCGTTACGCCGTGCAGCAGGCCGGATTTAAACTGGAACATGCACTCGCCATGGCAAGTTATTTCCCTGCACAATTCCTTGGTATTGAAAAAACAGTCGGTAGTTTTGTCGTTGGCGCGCGCGCAGATATTATTGCCTTTGATGACGGCATGAATTTAAAGCATGTCTTTATTGGCGGAAACGCAGCCTAGTTACAACCACGCCGCACCACGAAGGCCACTATCATCACCATGTTTGGCCTTTATAATCTTTGTCTTTACAACAGGTGATAGCGTGTATTTCCCAATCAGCGGCGGGACAAGTTTATAAATAATATCCAAATTGCTTACGCCGCCACCCAGAACTATCACATCCGGGTCAACAATCGTGATTAGCATTGCCAGCGCCTTGGCAAGGCGCGTTGCATAACGCTCCATCACGCTCATAATCGCGGCGTCATTTGCATTAATACCTGCGAGCAATTCATCATTGCCAATCGCACGCCCCAGCTTTTCAGCAAGCTGACGGTGCAGTGCCGGACCGGATAGGTAGCTTTCAATATCCCCTACCCGCCCGCAGCCACACATTGCGGGCACGTCATCCTTATCGGGAAAGGGAAACGCCACATGCCCCCATTCATTTGCACGGTGAGGCCCCGATGGCATTTTTTGATCGACCACCAATGCACCGCCAACGCCGGTGCCAAGGATTACGCCGTAGACAATGCGTGCGCCTGCGCCGGCGCCATCCCTGCTTTCCGATAACGTAAAACACGCCGCATCATTTGCAATATAAACGGGAACATTCAGGGCATTGGATAAATCATCACGGAATGGCTTGTCTTTTAGCGCCGTGACGTTTGGCGAAAACGTAATTACGCCTTTATCGGTATCAATCACGCCCGGCGTACAAATCCCCACGCGCTGCACGGTGTCGTTAGCTATATTCAGCTTAGCCACTAAATCTGTACACGCTTTTAAAATATCAGGATAAGTTTGCGGCGTTGCAATGCGGTGATGCCCCAGCACCGCACCATTCTGTGAAAGCGCGATACCCGCAATTTTTGTTCCACCCAGATCCAAACCAATATGTATCATCATCAGGCCGCTGGCAGGATAACGGTTTTTGCCCAGTATTTCATGGCTGTTGCGATGTCTTCGCAGAACTCGTCAAAGTCGATGGATTTCTGGATAAAGCCTGCTGCATGCAAACGATAGCATTCCTGCATTTCTTGCACGCGGATACTGTTGGTCAAAATGATCACCGGAATATCAGCAAGCTGCTGGTTCTTTTTAATAAGACGCAACAGTTCCATGCCGCTTATTTTAGGTAGATTTAGATCAAGCACAATCACATCCGGGCGCGCGCGACCATATTTTGTGTCATGGTTTTGCAAAAAATCCATCACCCGGTCGGGTTGCTGCATGCAATGGATATCAGCGGCAATACCGCATTGCTCGACTGCGTTTTTGAAAAGAATTTCATCGCTGGAATTATCTTCGATCAGCAATACCTGCAACGGCCGCTTGCGTGTTTTAGTAATAACTTCGCTCGCTGGCAGCTGCCCCGCCACATCAGGGGTTGGCGCGCCATCGTAAAAGAAATTCGGCTGGACATTCAGGATCTGCGCGATATGCATGAGCCGCCCAAGCGTCAGGGTTGTTGCCCCGCTTTCGTATTTCTGCACTTGCTGATAGGAAATGCCTAACATGGTCGCAAGCTCGGTTTGATTGAGCTTTAAGAGCTTGCGTCGTTCGCGTATTTTATTGCCGACAAATTGTTCAATAGAAGGTTGTTGCGTCATACGAATAGTTTATGGTCAAGTTCCAAAAAACGCAATAAAGCACATTCAACAGGTCTCATGCCGAATGAATCGCATTCGTGACGCCACTTTTATCCTGATCTCTGCCCTCGCCGCAGTCTTTGTGCTGGGCGGATATTTTTTATTGGAGGATAAAAACCGCCTCATCGAAGCTACCCAAAAAGAATTAAAGGGCGTTGCTGTCCAGCGTGAACTTTATAATCTGATGCTGGCGTTAGAAAATGTGCGCGGCAGCTCCGCCCCAGCCGCCAAGGGCAATGGCTATTTTATTGAGCTGCTTGAAAAGAATATGGCCATCATCAATGAAACCCGACAAGCCATCAATACTATGGAAGGCAGCAGTTTGTTGCCGCCGCTTCGCTGGAGCAGCTTTCAAAAAAGTGAACCACAGACTTTTGAAGAACGCACGCAGCAGATAAAGGATTTAAAAACCATCATGCGCGATGTGGGGGATAACTCCACCCTTATTCTCGATCCTGAGATGGCCAGCTATTATCTGGGCGATATTACCGTAAACCTGATTCCGGAGATTACCGAAGAAATCGCCATCACACGTGGAAGCATCACCAAAGCACTCATCAACCGAAACAGCATTGAATTGGATGTTATTCAAAGCCGGTTAATGCAACTGGCAACCATGCATGACAATTTAAGCCGCGCCAGCAACATCGTGCAGAACACCAAAACGCTCGATGCAATCTATGGCCCCAACAATGCGGATTTTGAAGCCGCCAACGCCTTTTACCGAGAGCTGATGCAGGCCGTCATTCGTGACCCCATGCGGTTTACAGGGCAAGAATTTTTTGAACGCAGTACGCAGGTCATAAACGCCTATGCGGCCGCGTTTGATTCATCAACCGACCTGCTCGCGCTGCATCTTAAAAAGCGTATCAAGGAAAATAAGGATGGCCGCGTCTTCACCATTTTCTATTTATTCTTCATTTATTGCTTTGTTGTATCTATCGGCTATATGGCATTGAATAATTATGTACAAAAGCAGGAAGTACTGGCCGCACGCGAAACCGCCCATATTCTAGAAAAACTGGAAAAAACCAATAATGAATTGGAACATTTTGCCTATGTCGCTTCACACGATTTGAAGGAACCGCTGCGCACCATCGCCAGCTTTGCCAAATTATTGCAGCAAAAATACGGGTTGGTTTTTGATGAAACCGGAAAGGAATATCTGAATATCCTTATGGCGGCATCCACACGCATGCAGCAGATGATTTCTGCCTTGCTGGACTATGCACGTATTGATTACGAAGCTTCCAAGCCGGAAGTGTTTGATTGCACTACAGAACTTAAACGTGTGCTGGAAAATTTACAGCAACCCATCGAACAATCGGCAGTTACTATTACTGCCGATAACTTACCCAGCATCACGCATCATGCAGGGCAATTCGCGCGGCTTATGCAAAATCTGATTAGCAATGCAATTAAATATCGGCGTGAAGATATCGCATCGCGTATCCATATCGGATGTGAAGACGTGGGATATGCATGGCAGTTCAGCGTGCAGGATAACGGTATTGGCGTTGACCCTGCTTACTTCAACAAAATCTTTGAGCCCTTTAAACGCCTGCACACCCAGCAACAATTCGAAGGCACGGGGATCGGGCTTGCCATGTGCAAAAAAACCGTGGAACGCATGGGTGGGAAGTTATGGCTAACCTCCAAGCCCAATGAAGGCAGTATTTTTTATTTTACGCTGCTGAAGCCTAAATAAAAATCTTACCCACTAAATACGGCGCACACTGCCCTGCTATCAGCACACGCTGCCCTTCAAGTCTGCATTTTAAAATGCCACCACGTGCAGATAACTGCGCTGCCATAAACTCCGATTTATTTAGCCGTTTCGCCCAATATGGAACCAACGTGCAATGCGATGAACCGGTGACAGGGTCATCAGGCATAGAATCCCGTGCACAAAAGAAGCGGCTGACAAAATCTGTTGTTGTGCCGGGCGCAGTGATACACACGCGCCGTCCCAATTTTGTGGCGATAATTTCAAAATCCGGATTAATTGCCCTGATAATGTCTTCATCCTTATAAACCACATAATAGTCGCGCCCCATATATACCTCCTGTGGCACGTTGCCATTCAGCGCGGTAATCAATTGCGGCGGCACGGTATCTACAGGCGGCGCAGGACGCGCAGGAAAATCCAGCGTTAAAAAATCACCCGCTTTGCGGACATATAAATCCCCCACCTGCCGTGTATAAAAATGAATGGTATCGGATGGATGCCTCAGATACGTGAAAATAACATAAGATGATGCAAGCGTTGCATGCCCGCATAAGTCAATCTCGCCCAATACTGTAAACCAGCGCAATTCATATCCATCACCCTTTGCAACAAAATAAGCGGTTTCAGAAAGATTATTTTCCTGCGCGATTTTCAAGAGCGTTTCATCCGGCAGCCATTCCGTTAACGGCACAACTGCTGCGGGATTTCCCTTAAATACAGCATTTGCAAACGCATCTACCTGATAAATGTTATATTCCGTCATAGGCTTTCCACTGCCTTCCATAAAAGTTCTAGATCTTCATCACGCGATAAACGATGCTCGCCATCTTCTACGTAAAGGATCCGCACATCTTTGCTTTGCAATCGCTTCCTTAATTTCTCGGCGGTTTCCCATGGCACATCTTTATCCTGCTTGCCCTGAATAAGGCGGACAGGCGCGGTGATCGCAATTGGCGCGCGCAGCACTAAATGTTCCCGCCCATCTTGTACCAATTTGAGCGTATAGGGAACTGGCGCACCATATTCCGATGGTTCCCAAATCACGCCCTTCTCCTGTATTTCGGTTTTCTGTTCGGGCGTAAATAAATCCCACATCAAATCTTCAGTAAAATCGGGCGCAGCCGCTATGCCTACCAACCCCTGAACCCGTTCGGGGCGCGCCAATGCCAGCATCAACATAATCCACCCACCCATACTGGAGCCAACTAGAATGAGCTTACCCGTCGTGACCTCATCCAGCACGGCCAGCGCATCCTTAAACCAGTCACCGATACAGCCATCTATAAATTGGCCAGATGATTTGCCATGCCCCGAATAGTCAAACCGTGTAAGCTGGCGATTATTGGCAATGCAACGCGCCGCTAAAAAGCTTGCTTTTGAGCCCATCATATCGGAAAAGAAACCGGGCAAAAATAACAGGTTAGGCTTAACGGGATTCGGCCCGTCACTTATGCGTCCATCAACGCGATAAGCGATGGTTTGGTTATTTGCCTTTAAGGTTTTATATTGGAATTGTTCTTCGGTTTTTTCTATTGGCATTTTGTTCGTACAGGTTGTTGGTAAACTATGGTGGCAAATCCTAAGGCTGTCCAGACGAAGATTAAAAAGGAAGCCCCAGCGAAAAAGGCTGGCGGAAAGGCTGCGCCGCCTGTTGGCGCGAATGCGGAAGTCAATAAATCGCTCAATGCCCGCATTCTTATTCTCAGCCCCGATTTGAACAATGCGATGCTGGGCCGTCAGGCCGTTGATTTGGCAATCCGCGTAAGAGCCGAAGGCGGTCATCCCTTTATTGCCTCCCCCGGTGGCTTGTTGAAGTTGGAACTGCAACGCCAGAAAATTCCACACAAAATGCTGCCGGATATGCGCGCATCCGCGCTTGGTCATATGGTCGCGGTATTTCAACTGGTGCGCTGGGCACGTGAACAACATATTCATTTTATCCATGCGCTTGATTTCTCGCTGTCGCGTTTTGCATATGAAGTCATGCTGAAAACGGGCATGCACACCGCCATTTCACTTAACCAGCCGATCATCTCGGTGCTGGCGGGACGTAACGCGGAAATTCTGCGCAGCTTTGCGCGGATCATTGTCCCATCCAGCTATGCACGTGAACAATTGTTGCAGCAACTTGGCCTGCCGGAAAGCGTTGTGCGCACCATTATTCCCGGCATCAATCTGGGGGTTGTACATTATGACCGCATATCCCCCCAAAAAATCATGACATTGGAAAAGAACTGGCAATTACCGGATGACCACCCGATTGTCGTTGTGCCTGACTGCCCGCTGGATCCGGTTATTTTCGATACCATGGCGACCGCCTTCAAGGAATTGAAGGAACGCAACATCACCACCATATTATTTGTGCCGGAAGAAGAACGCGCATTTATCATCAAACGGGTTGCGGCATTTGGTTTGCTAACCCATGTGATTGTAACCAGCGATGTGCAAGACCGCATTCCGGCATTGTGGCTTGCGCACACTGTTTTGGTAACCGGCTTTCAGGGCCAAGAGTCTTTACGTGCACTTATTGAAGCGCAGGCAATGGGCCGGCCGATTGTAGCATTTGACCGCAACGGCCTTGGCGAAATTATGCTGCGTGACAACGCAACCGTGCTGTTGCCGGCAGATCAGGTTAACCGCCTTACTGCGGCGCTCGCACGCAGCCTCAAACTTTCCACCGAACAACGACAATCCTTTGCCTTTCGCGCCCGTTCATTTGTTGAAAACAACTTTGACCGCAAGCAAATGATTGAAGATGTTATTGATACGTACCGCGAACTTCGTGAGATACAAAATTAAATTCACTTGATAAGATAGACATATGAACCAGCCAGCCGAAAAAATGATCAGCATCACCCTACCCGATGGCAATGTGCGTCAATTGCCGCAAGGCGCAACTGCGTTTGATCTTGCCAACAACATTTCCAAAAGCCTTGCCAAGGTTTCAATTGCCGCGCGAATTGATGGCGAATTGCGCGATTTAACACTGCCACTGCATGATGGCGCAAAGGTTGCGATAATTACACGCGATATGCCGGAAGCACTCGAAATCATCCGCCACGATGCTGCACACGTCATGGCCGAAGCTGTACAGGCGCTTTATCCCGGCACGCAGGTTACGATTGGTCCCGCAATTGAAAACGGTTTCTATTACGACTTCGCGCGCGACACACCCTTTACGCCAGAAGATCTGGAAAAAATTGAAGCGAAGATGCGGCAGATTATTGCGGCCGACCGCCCCTTCACCAGAGAAGTGTGGGATAGAAACAAAGCTATCCAGCATTTCGAGGGGCTAGGCGAAAAATATAAAGCCATCATCATTCAGGATTTGCCATCAACGGAAACCATCACCATCTACCGTCAAGGCGATTGGTATGATTTATGCCGCGGGCCGCATTTGCCCAGTACGGGAAAAATCGGTAATGGTTTTAAACTGATGCGGGTTGCGGGCGCCTATTGGCGCGGCGATGCAAAGAATGCGCAATTGCAACGGATTTACGGCACCGCGTGGCGTAATGAAGTTGAATTGAAGGCTCACCTAACACAACTCGAAGAAGCCGAAAAGCGCGACCATCGCCGCCTTGGCAAAGAAATGGAACTTTTCCATCTGCAAGACGATGCGGCGGGCTCCATCTTCTGGCATCCTCATGGTTGGACGTTGTATCGCACACTTGAAAACTACATCCGCGCCCGCATTCAGCAAGATGGCTATGTGGAAGTGAAAACTCCGCAACTGGTGAACAGCAGCATGTTCATTAAGTCCGGTCACTGGGATATGTATGGCGATAAAATGTTCCGCGTGGTTCTGGATGAAGAAACCATGTTCGGCATCAAGCCCATGAACTGCCCTTGCCATGTTCAGGTGTACAATCAGGGCATGAAGAGCTACCGCGATTTACCCATCCGCATGGCGGAATTCGGTTCATGCCACCGCAATGAACCATCGGGCAGTTTGCACGGCATTATGCGTGTGCGTGGCTTTGTGCAGGATGATGCGCATATCTTCTGCCGTGAAGATCAAGTCATGGCCGAAAGCTTGAAATACTGCGCCATGCAAATGAAGGTGTATGAAGATTTGGGTTTTCCAACTGAAAACGTCACCATTAAGCTTGCGCTGCGCCCTGATGTGCGCGGCGGCACGGATGAAATCTGGGATAAAGCTGAAGATGGGTTGCGCAAAGCATTAACCGCCGCAGGCATGACATTCGAAGAAATTCCGAATGAAGGCGCGTTTTATGGACCCAAGATTGAATTCCATTTGACCGATGCGATTGGCCGCGTATGGCAATGCGGTACGTTGCAGCTTGATTTCGTTCTGCCCGAACGGCTTGATGCGCATTACATCGGCGAAGACGGTAACAAACACCGCCCCGTCATGCTTCACCGCGCGATGCTTGGTTCCATGGAACGCTTCATCGGGATTATGATCGAGCATTTCTCCGGTAAATTCCCGCTTTGGCTTGCACCATTGCAAGTGGTGGTTGCTGGCATCACCAATGATATGGATGATTATACGCGCGAAGTATTAGCCGCATGTAAAGCCGCAGGTCTGCGCGCCGATATTGATATCCGCAATGAAAAAATCAATTACAAGATCCGCGAGCATTCCTTGAAAAAGGTGCCGCTGATGTTGGTTGTTGGTAAAAAGGAAGCCGAAAATCGCACTGTGGCACTTCGTCGCCTTGGCGGTGAAAATCAGGAATTGCTAAGCTTGAGCGATGCGATCGCCAAATTGAAGGATGAGGCAAAAACCCCGTTGGAGAAGTAGAATTGAAACGCACTCCAGTCAAAACCAATCCGCTGCATTTCGATACGTTCGGTAGCCTGAACCATGTGTTGGAATCTATCGACCGGATGGTCCCTATTATCTTCAAGGGAGAAGATTTATCCTTCATCCCCACACTGAAAACCACCATTCGCCTGCATGCAATCCAGCATAAATGGGATGTCATTGTACTTAGCCTTAGCAAGGGTATGGCGCGGCAAGAGCTGGATATCATTTTGAACCATATGCCGGAACATGAAGGCCCGTTGATCGTTGATGCAACCGCCAGTACGCCTGAACATGAAGTGGTCTATAATGAAGCGCTGTTGCTCGCACGCAAGGAACGCATTTTACGCCTGAACGATGAAACAGGCGACATTATGGTTATCCTTTACGGGATTGATGGCATCGACCCGCCCATGGAACGCAAATTGCTGATGCGCCGTATGCATTATATGGGTACAACATTGGACATGCTGCTCGAGCGGAATGAAGATGTTGAAGGCGGCGCCAATGAAGAAGGCTTTACGGGAGCATTACAGCGTGCATTAAGCCATATCCGCAGCATTTACCAACACGATAAATCAGAAGAAGCAATAGCCCAAAGTGAACGCACATCAAGCGCTGCTTTCATGGCGTTGTCATCCCTAATCTTAGCGTATGAATTCACCCAGGCAGATTATCTCAAAGAGCGTTTGAGTATCATCATCAATAACTTCAAAGAATTACCAGAGATCTTTAAAGGCGCCGATTTAAACTACGATCCATACGTCAAAGCCGCGAATGAATTACAGAACAAACAACCCGAATTAGAAAACAAACAACCCGAGTTGCAGAACAAACAGCCCGAAGCCCGCAGACCGGACAACCAGTTGCAAAACCGTCCTGAAATTCCTGATTTATTGGAAAACAACCATAGCGCAGTGGATAGCCTGCAAAACACGCCTGGTGCATTGAATGAATTGTTGAATAACGCGCAAGCGATGAACAATCTCGCAAACACACCCAATTCTGTCGTGCTACAAAACAATCCGATAATTAAAGAGAAGGTCGAAGCGGAACATAAACGCCACACGCACCATTACGACCAGCTGGGTCCAAAAATGGAACCAAATTAGGGATACTGGCGTTCTTGCGCCCAATTACCGTTTGAATTTTTTGTAAAAACAACACGGTCATGCAAGCGAAACGGCATATCTTGCCAGAACTCGATGAAACGTGGCACAACACGGTAACCCGACCAATGCGGTGGGCGAGGTACCGGAACGCCTTTATATTTTTCTTCAAATTCCTTCACGCGATTTTCCAAAACACTGCGTGCATCAAGATGCGATGATTGAAGCGAAGCCCATGCACCAATCTGGCTGCCACGGGGCCGCGAATTGAAATAATCATCCGCCTCCTTTTCACTCACGCGCTCCACGCTTCCTTCAATGCGCACCTGACGGCGAATGGATTTCCAGTGGAAGGTTAGTGCAGCTTTGGGCGAACCCAACAGCTGTTTACCTTTGCGCGATAAGGTGTTGGTAAAAAAACAAAATCCGTTTGCGTCATAGCCTTTAAGCAGTACGATTCGTAAGCTCGGGAAGCCTTCATCCCCAAGCGTGGCAAGAGCCATTGCATTAGGGTCGTTTATTTCGTTTTTTTCTGCTTCGGCAAACCAAAGCGCAAATAAATCAAAGGGGTTATCGCCAGAAATGGGTGGGCGCGCCGGATTATCGTGTTCCATATCATACCTTCTACTTGTTTTCGTCAAAGTCTCGCCTTATTGACTATATACTTAATAACTTAGAACATGATGCGCAAATTGACACAACCCTGCCCATTAAACTTTTAAAAAAGGTCACGAAATGAAACGCACCCTCTCCACTACCTCCATTGCATTATTATTGCTTGCATCGCTTTCACTGGGCGCATGCCAAACAGACAACTGGGGCAGCAAACAAACTGGCGGCACATTGCTTGGTGCTGGTGGTGGTGCATTGCTGGGCAACCAATTCGGCAAAGGAACCGGCAATGTGGTCATGACGGCGCTTGGCGCAGTTGCTGGCGCATGGCTTGGCAATGAAATCGGTTCATCCCTTGATAACGCCGACAGAGCCGCGCTTCAAAAAGCCCAATACCGTGCCTACGATGCTCCGGTTGGCAAAACCATTACGTGGAACAACCCGCAAAACGGCAATTCCGGTAGCTTCACACCTGTTCGTGATGGCCAAGCCAGCGATGGCAGCTATTGCCGTGAATTCAACCAAACCGTCAATATCGGGGGCAGACAGCAAAATGCTTATGGCACCGCTTGCCGCCAACCCGATGGTTCATGGCAGATTCAGCAATAATCTGACGCTGTAGCAATCATTGAAAGACCGTTGCCGTTTGTTTAGTATAATGGCGACGGTCTTTTTCTTTTGGTGGTTCTTGATTAATGCGTGATCCCTATGAAATTCTTGGAGTTAGTCGCAGCGCAAGCGATGACGAGATTAAAAACGCCTATCGTGCGCTCGCTAAAAAATACCATCCGGATTTAAATCCCGGCAAAAAAGATGTTGAAGCCAAATTCAAGGAAGTAAACGGCGCTTACGATATTCTGGGAGACACAGCCAAACGCGCCAAATATGACCGCGGCGAAACCGATGCCATGGGCAATGCCCGCACCGCGCAGCAAAATTATAACGCCGCACGCAATGCGCGCGCGCAAAACCCGTTTAACGATCCGATGGGTGATTTTTCATCGGAAGATATTTTTGCCGATCTGTTTGGCGGAATGAAGGCCAAATCCACCCGCTTCCATGGAAATTGGGGCGCAGGCGCTGACCCATTCGCTAATGCACGCGAAAAGGCAAAAGGCTCCGACCTTACTGAAACCTTACGTGTAAGTTTTACCGAAGCAGCGCTAGGCACCAAAAAACGCATCACACTGGGCACAGGCAAAACCATCGAAATCAACGTGCCCGCAGCCACCGAAAGCGGCACAAAGTTGCGTTTGAAACAACAAGGTTATGCGGGCTTTCAAGAAGGCCGTGCGGGTGATGCGATTATCGAAATTCAGGTTGATGCCCATCCGTTTTTCTCACGCAAGGGAATGGATGTGTTGTGCGAAATTCCAATCACCATTTACGAAGCCATTTTGGGGGCAACCGTTTCTGTTCCCACTTTGGAAGGCAGTGCGGAAATCAAAATTCCAAAAGGCGCCAACACTGGAACCAATTTGCGCCTTCGCGGCAAAGGCATTTCTGACCCGCAAGGTGTGCGCGGCGATCAATATGTAAAAATGCGCGTCATGCTGCCCGACGTTCATGATGAACAATTGGTCAAGTTTATGGAAAAATGGTCACACAACCACCCCTATGACCCGCGCAAAAAAGCAGGTATTAATTAAGCTTTAGAAGATGCAATTTGCCAAAAGACCGCATTTGCTCTAGCTTTTGCGGTTCATTCTTTCGAATCTTTTTATCCCCTTGAGGTTTTTCAATGAACGACGTTAATGAACCCGTAAAAGGTACGCTGATGAAGGGTAAGCGCGGCCTTATTCTGGGTGTAGCCAATGACCGATCAATTGCATACGGTATCGCCCAAGTTGCTGCGGCCCAAGGCGCGGAACTTGCCCTGAACTATCAAATTGATGCGTTGGCAAAGCGCGTTGTGCCGCTGGCTGAACAGCTTGGTGCAAAGATTATTGAAAAGGCGGATGTGCAGGATGATGAAAGCATGGACCGTTTGTTCAAAACGATTGAACAAAAATGGGGCGGGCTTGATTTTGTGGTTCACTGCGTTGCCTTCTCCGACAAAAACGAATTGGACGGCAAATATGTCGATACAACGCGCGCAAACTTCCTCAACACCATGGATATTTCATGCTTCTCCTTCACCAATGTGTGCAAGAAAGCAGCGCCGCTGATGAAAAACGGAGGGTCTATGCTAACCCTTTCCTATCTCGGCGCGGAACGTGTGATGCCGCATTATAATGTGATGGGCGTTGCCAAAGCCGCACTGGAAGCAAGCGTCCGCTATCTTGCGGTTGATTTGGGCGGCCAAGGCATTCGCGTGAATGCAATTTCTGCTGGCCCGATTAAAACCCTTGCCGCAAGCGGTATCGGCGATTTCCGCCACATCCTGCGCTGGAACGAAATCAACGCGCCATTAAAGAAAAATGTAACGCAGGTTGAAGTGGGCAATATGGGCTTGTTCTTGTTATCGGACATGGGCACGGGCGTCACAGGCGAAGTTGTGCATGTGGATGCCGGCTATCACGCCGTCGGCATGGTGGCGGTGGACGAGACCGTAGCGCTTGGCGAAATGCTGAATAACATGAACGCGATAAAGGCGGCGAATGGCTAAATTCGTATTTGTCTTGATGTGTGTTTGTCTGTTCCTTGGCAGTGCTCAGCTTGCAAACGCGCAACAATACAAATACGTGATGCGTCCGCTTTCTTCTGTTGGAAAAGTTACTGGCGGAAAATGCAACCAGAACAAAGAATGCGTTAACGGCTATACATCAAAGGACCAAAAAAAGTTCACGATGCTATGCCTCACGCGTAAACAGGCAGGAAAGCGCGTGGTTGACGATAGCCACGTTCCTAATTACGGGTTGACATGCGGTTGCTTGCCGGATGTCCATCATTGCGGCTATATCGAGCCCGAGTATCTAGGAAGATAGAGGTGAACCATGTTAAAACTAATCGCGTTGGTACTGGTTACATGTGTGCTTAGTGGCTCTGCGTTGGCTTATGGCTATGGCAAGGCTGCGCCTGTTCCCTACCCCACACCAAAAACAGGTTCACGTCTTGGCAATGTTACAGGCGGCGATTGCAAAACAAATGAGGATTGCTGGCAGGCCTGCACAAACAAGGGTGATAAGCTTGCCGTTACGTGCCTGAGCACCGGTGAAGGTAGCAGTAATTGCAGCGATGCAGAGAGCCCACCGCCGGGCGGCCTTGCTTGCGAATGCTTGCAAGACTCAAAACATTGCGGTTATGCATTTCCATCCAATCATTAGTTAGGAAAAAATAAATGCGGCATTTATTGGTTAAACTCATCACGCTACTTTTGTTCACGCTGTTCATTGCGGGTGATGCGTTCGCCAATCAGCAAGGCTTTGGTGTTCCTGCGATTAAAGCCTACCCAACTGTGTGGCCTGTGTCACGTCTTGGCAAAGTAACCGGTGAAACATGCTTAACTGACCGTGATTGCATTGTGGGCTGCACTGCGAATGATACCGATACCATCAAATGCCTAGCCTTGCAGGAAGCAAGCAATGCCTGCGTTGACCCAGATGCAGCACCAACCGCAGATCGTCCATGCGTATGCTTGACCGATGCAAAGCATTGCGGTTTTTCATTCCCTGTTGCGCAAACCGAAGAGCTGACAATTACAACCCAGCATACCGTCGTGACCGAAACGCATAAATCGAAACCAAAGAAATCAACAGCAAAAAAACCCGCAACTAACAAGAAACCAAAAAAGAAAGCGGTAAAGAAAACCACAAAGGCACCATCAGCATCTGGTGCAGCTGCAATGGCTGCTCCCTCAACCCCATCATCAACGACCACATCCACTCCTTCATCAACACCAACGGCGCCTGCACCGCTTCCTGCTCCCGCGCCAGTAATGGGGCATTAAGAATGACCGCAGGAAATAGTTTTGGCACTTTATTCCGTTTTACGACATGGGGCGAAAGCCACGGCCCGGCAATTGGCGTTGTAATTGATGGCTGCCCATCCCTTATCCCGTTAAGCGAAGCCGATATTCAAGGCTTCCTTGATAAACGCCGCCCGGGACAATCGCGCTACACCACACAGCGCCAAGAACCCGATGCGGTGAAAATTTTGTCCGGTGTATTTGAAGGAAAAACCACAGGCACCCCCATCAGCCTGATGATTGAGAATGTTGATCAGCGCTCAAAAGATTATGGCGACATCAAGGAAAAATACCGCCCAGGCCATGCCGATTATACATATCAAATGAAATACGGTATTCGTGATTATCGTGGCGGTGGCAGGCAATCAGCGCGCGAAACCGCGTGCCGCGTCGCAGCTGGCGCAATTGCGCGTAAAATTCTTGGCAAGAAAATTTCAGTGCGTGGTGCATTGGTGCAAATTGGGCCGCATAAAATTGATCGCGAGAATTGGGATTGGAAACAGGTTGATAAAAACCCGTTCTTCTGCCCCGATAAAAAAGCAGCAGCGAAGTGGGAAGATTATCTGGATAACGTCCGGAAAAAAGGATCCTCCGTCGGCGCGATTATCGAAGTTGTAGCAAGCGGTGTTCCTGTTGGGTTGGGCGAACCCATTTACGACAAACTGGATAGCGATCTGGCACGCGCCATCATGTCCATCAACGCGGTTAAGGCCGTTGAAATCGGCGATGGCTTTGCCGCAGCCGCATTAACAGGTGAAGAAAACAGCGATGATATGCGGAGCCAAAAAGGCAAAATTAGTTTCGCATCCAACCATGCAGGCGGGATATTGGGTGGCATTTCGTCCGGACAGGACATTGTGCTGCGTTTTGCGGTCAAACCTACTAGCTCAATATTAACGCCGCGAAACACCATTAACCAAGCTGGCAAAAATACTGAAATACTTACAAAAGGACGCCATGATCCCTGCGTGGGCATCCGCGCTGTCCCTATCGGGGAAGCAATGGTTGCCTGCGTTCTAGCTGATCATCTATTGCGTGCGCGCAGTTCAAAATGCTAAAATAAAGCTTGGTTTAAATGTTAACGCTTAAGGGCAGCCATGGAAGGTATGCACCAAAAATCAACCTATGAAGTATGGCAGATCTGGGCCAAGGCCCTTGAACGCCAGCTGAAGCGTTGCGCCGATGTATATAAGGAAAACGGAGAGGATGCTGGCAAAGCCACCGCCCTTCTGGAACGCCTTGAGTTGTTTATTGATCCCGTATCGCATGCGCAGGAACTTGCGCAGCGCAATTACGATGTAAAAGGCGGCGTCGAAAAACTGTATCTACTGTCATTGACCGTGTTACAAAAAATCTTCCGCGATACGCTGAACGTACTGCCCGCCATTTCCCAAGATATGCAGCGTTTGCTCAATTCCTCATGCTATGGCAATTGCTCGGGCCGCGCCGCGATGGATATTTTCAAGGGCCCGCACCGGACCACGAATGAAGGCATTGCCGCGGGCGTTTCGGATGAATACGGTACCCTGCCATGGGTGCTTGCCAATTTGCTTGATGAAGCAAATGTCGGCGGCGATGAATACTTGCAAAAAGGTCTCGGCAAGGCTGCTGCAGGCAGCAGTGCAACGGGAACCGGCGGCGGACCACAGCCATTGGAACGCGCCGACAGCTCCTATAAGCCGCGCAAAAAAGAAACGCTAACCGGCATCAGCTAACCTTAGGTTTACCGTATGCCAGAAAAGTATAATGAACGCGCACCATTTAACGACTGGTGGTATTGGTCGGAATGTCTTGTAAAGCGCTTTCGCACGATCGAAGAAATCTACCGCGAAAATGGCGAGTATGATCGCGCCGGACAAATTGGCGAACTCGCCAAAAAACTCAAAGACACCTGCATGGTTCCAGTGGAAGCTATCCGCAAGGGTCATAAGACCGATGAAGAAAAAACCAACATCAAGAAGCTGGAAGAAGATGCGATTTATATCTGCGCGGAAATGTTCCGCGATATCCTGCACAACTTTCCGTTTATGTCGTCCACCATCCAGAATTTCCTTGGCATTGCATGGGATGAGTTAAGCTGGGATGAAGCGACCGCAGAGCTTGATGAATTTGGCAATCCCGTGAAGAAGAAAAAGCGCGGCAGCGGCGATAGCCGTATTCTGGAGCTGTTCTGGGGGCCAAAGGCACGTCAAGATGAAGGTATTCGGAGCGGCAAAGTAGCAGATGGCGGCTTGCCGGGCATTCTGTTCAATCTGATGATGGCTGAAAAATCATCCAGTAACCGCGCACCAACGCAATTCGGCCAATTTATGCAATCGGCCGCTAATCAGCAGTTTATGAATGTCACGAAGAGCGAAAAAGCCGGGCAAGTCATGAACTTCAAGCCGCCCGGCGGTTTTTAGTAACCCGATTTCTATTTAGAATCTCGCTGCGGCTAAGGATTTTTGGATGGTTTCGAGAACCGGCGCGCAGCGTACATCTAAGTACGTGAGCACCGGAAGCGCAGAAAGCGCCAAAAAGCTAACGCCGCAGTAGAGATTATATTACCCTTTTACGCAGGCATAATGTTGCAAGCCTGAACCCATCTGGCTGCCTTGCACATGACCGATATAATTATAACCCTTCGGGCATTGCGCATTACCTTTAGCATCGGTTGCCATTTCAATCACATATCCGGTGCCTGACATGGCTGGTTTGCCGCAGGTCACACTGTCGGTTACTTTATCATACACATGCACGCCTTTAGCGCAGCTGGTGACATATGCAATTTCTTTTGCTTGTGGTTGTGCCATTGCGCTAGTACCTGAAACCAGCAAAGCCACCACTGCAAGTGCTATAATCTTTTTCATAATGCTTCCCCAAAAAAATAACGAGTAAATCTCTAAAATAAAATTTTGATACTTAACCATACCGCATCGTGCTTAAACGGCACTTAACGATGCGCAGAGTTCAAAATGAATTTATTTCAAATTTTAGGAATGCCGGAAAATTATGTAATAAGCGGCGCTAGGAATTGCTTGAGGTTACCACCTTTATAGAGGTGACCGGCGATACCTGCTGCCTTGGCCGCCTGCATATCGCTGTCTTTATCACCGATCATCATGCTGCGCGACATATCAATTTCATTCGCCTTGGCAAGGCTAAGCAGCATACCGGGGCTTGGCTTGCGGCAACTGCACGCTTGCCTGTATGCGCCCTGCCCTTCGGTTGCATGATGCGGGCAAAACGCAAAACTATGAATAACCGCACCATGTTCAAGGCATTCTTTTTGCATCCATGCATGAAGGTGATGAACATCACTTTCCGTGTACATGCCACGCGCAACACCGGATTGGTTGGTTGCCACAAACACCAGATAGCCGCGTTGATTGGCAAGCTTGATTGCATCCATGGCGCCATCCACCCACTTAATATGCTCGGGCAAATAGGCGTAGCCGATATCGGTATTAATTACGCCGTCTCTATCAAAAAAGATGGCAGGCTGTGACTTCATTCGGCAAGATACACTTCGTCAATGATTTCACATACCATATGCCCAACGGCAATGTGCATTTCCTGAATGCGCGGCGTGTGGTCGGATGGCACTTTGATGCATACATCGCATAGCTCAGCCAGCTTGCCGCCTTTGCTGCCAGTAAGACCAATCGTTTTTACACCCATGGATTTGGCGGACATCACCGCCAACACCACGTTTTTGCTGTTGCCGCTGGTTGAAATGGCAAACAACACGTCACCTTTTTTTGCAAGCCCTTCAATTTGGCGGGAGAAGATAACATCATACCCATAGTCATTGCCGACTGCCGTTAAGGTCGATGTGTTGCAGGATAAGGCAGTGGCTGCCAGAGGTTTGCGTTCCTTTAAAAAACGCCCAACGAGTTCAGCAGCAATGTGTTGTGCATCAGCAGCAGAACCGCCATTACCACAAAAAAACAGATGGCCGCCCTTTTTCAATACATCCGAGCAATCCATTCCCACATCGGCAATCAATCCAGCCAAATCCTGAAGCTTTAAAAAGTTGGCAGCGCTTTCTGCAAATGCCTTTGCAGCCAAATTTTTCATAGTCTGTTTCATGCTGACCGTTCGGTTACGTTTTTGATTTTGGCGTTGTTGCGCTGCGCCTTCAGGAATTCGGCAAAAAGGAATGCCAACTCAATTCCCTGGCTGGCATTCAAACGCGGGTCACAATGGGTATCGTACCGGTCGCCCAGATTGCTTTCGCTAATGGCAACCGAACCGCCAAGACATTCGGTCACATCACGGCCCGTTAATTCCAAATGTACGCCGCCGGGGTGTACGCCTTCGGCTTGGCAGACGGTAAAGAAGCTTTTTGCTTCTGACATAATGCGGTCAAACGGGCGTGTCTTGATACCTGACGCGGTTTTGACCGTATTGCCATGCATGGGGTCACTGGCCCACACCACCGTGCGGCCTTCCTTCTTCACTGCGCGCAATAATGCAGGAAGCTTTTCAGAAACCTTGTCCGAACCCATGCGCACAATCAGCGTGAGGCGGCCTGCTTCATTGGTGGGGTTGAGGATATCAATGAGTTTTAGCAGATCATCAATCTGCATGGATGGACCGCATTTGAGGCCAAGCGGATTTTTAACGCCGCGCAGAAACTCCACATGCGCGCCATCCGGTGCACGTGTGCGGTCACCAATCCACAGCATATGCGCGGAAACATCATACCAATCGCCGCTGGTACTATCGACGCGCGTCAATGCTTGCTCATATGGCAACAGCAATGCTTCATGCGATGTAAAAAATTCTGTTTCGCGTAACTGCGGCACAGATTCAGATGTCAGGCCACATGCGCCCATGAATGCCAGCGCTTCATCAAGGCGGCTTGCCAAATCGCGGTAACGCTCACCCACCGGACTTTTATCGACAAAATTAAGTGTCCATTGGTGAACCTTGTGCAGGTCGGCATATCCCCCTTGCGCAAATGCACGCAGCAGGTTCAGCGTGGCGGCTGATTGGTTGTAGGCCTGAACCATACGTTCGGGGTCCGGCGCACGGCCTTTGGCATCGAAATCGATATTATTGATGATATCGCCCTTATAGCTTGGCAAGGACACATCGCCCTGCTTTTCAGTGGCTTCAGAACGCGGCTTGGCAAACTGGCCGGCCATGCGGCCAACCTTCACCACCGGCGTAACGCCACCAAATGTTAGAATGACCGCCATCTGTAACATCACGCGGAAGGTATCGCGGATATTATTGGGATGGAACTCAGCAAAGCTTTCGGCGCAATCGCCGCCTTGCAATAAAAACGCTTCACCTGCCGCAACCTTGGCAAGGCTTGCCTTTAAACGGCGCGCTTCACCTGCAAAGACCAGCGGGGGATAATTACGCAAGCGTTCAACCGTGCTATCCAGCGCTGTTTCACTTGGATATACCGTGCGTTGCGGGTCGGGCTTTGATTTCCAGCTATCTGGGGTCCATTTCGAATTTTGGGTCATCTCTAGAATATAGGGTACCAAAATCGAAAAGATAAGAGGAAAAATCCTATTATATGCTTATATATGTCAACAATTTGAGGGCACATGTTCTGGATAGTTACAAAATATTTTTTAACGGCTGGCGTTGTGGTACTCATCTCGGAAGCCGCTAAACGCAGCGATAAGCTTGGCGGGTTTATTGCCGCCTTGCCACTCATCACCATACTGACCTTGATCTGGTTATATATCGAAAAGCAGCCGCAGGAAAAAATCGCCAACCACGCCTATTATACGTTTTGGTATGTGATCCCCACCCTTCCCATGTTTTTGGCGTTCCCGTTGCTGCTTGAACGCTTCGGATTTTGGCCCACCCTTGGGTTATGCGTTGTGCTGACCATGATTTGCTTTGGCCTGTTCAGCATCATCCTCAAACAATTTGGAATTAATCTTTTGTAGGAGAACTGATTATGCATAAGGGAAGTTGCCTGTGCGGCGCTGTCGCCTATGAACTGAGCGGCGATATCGAACAATTTTATTACTGTCATTGCAAGCGTTGCCGCAAATCAAACGGCGCGGCATTTAATGCAGTAGCACCCTTGCCGCTTAACCAATTCAAGATTGTGAAGGGTGAAGATAAATTGAAAGCCTTTGAATATGAAGGCGGCGCAGACCGGTATTTTTGTACGCAGTGCGGCTCGGCACTATTCAGCAAACGCAAAGCAATACCGGATATGGTGCGCATCAGAATTGGATCGCTCGATACGCCCATTAGCGCCAAAGTTTCTATGCATATTTATGTCGGTTCGAAAGCCGAATGGTATGACATCTGCGATAACGCGCCGCAATTTGAAGAACGCGCGAGCTAGCGCTTATTCAACGGTCACGCTTTTCGCTAAATTACGCGGTTGGTCAATATCCGTTCCCTTTGCCATGGCAGTATAATACGCCAGTAATTGCATCGGTACGGCATAGAGTAATGGCGATACAAAACTATCGACATCGGGCAAGGCCATGCTCCAGAACGGCTTTGGATTAATTGATTTCACGCCTTCTTCGTGTGAGAACACAATCACCTTCCCGCCCCGTGCCATGACTTCCTGAATATTCGATGCGGTCTTTTCGAACAATGCATCGCGCGGCGCAAGCACCACCACCGGCATATCTTCATCAATCAATGCAATGGGGCCATGCTTTAATTCACCGGCTGCATAAGCTTCGGCGTGAATATATGAAATTTCTTTAAGCTTTAATGCGCCTTCGAGTGCGATGGGATAATTCAGGCCACGCCCAAGATAAATGCAATCCCGCGCTTCGGCCAATGACTGCGACAGCTCACGGATTTGTTCGTGCTGCTGCACCACCGCGTTAATATCACTTGGTACTTCACGCAGCGCTTTTATATGTTTTGCCATTTCATCTTTGGTAAGGGCGCCGCGTTTCATCGCGCAATCCAATGCCAGAATAGCCAATACAACAAGCTGCGTTGTAAACGCTTTAGTTGATGCAACCCCAATTTCCGGGCCCGCCAGCGTTGGAACAACCACATCGGCAAGCCGCGTCATGGATGAACCAAGCACATTCACAATTGCTAAAATCTTCTGGCCTTGTGATTTGGCATAATGAATAGCCGCAAGCGTATCTGCTGTTTCACCGCTTTGCGACACTACAATCATCACGCCGCCCTTTGGCATCGGCCCTTCGCGGTAACGGAATTCGGATGCAATGTCGGTTTCAACCGACAGCTTAGCGACTTGTTCAAACCAGTATTTGGCAACCACGCCCGCATAATGCGCCGTGCCGCAACCAATAAGGGTGATGCGGCTTAAATCTTTCCAATCAAATGGCAAATCAGGCAATTGCAATTCGCCCGTTGCAGGGTCAACCAATGAATTCAGCGTATCGCCTATCACACCCGCCTGTTCAAAAATTTCTTTCAGCATGAAATGGCGATAGCCCGCCTTACCAATCATCGCACCGGAAAGTGATGTTTGCTGGATAGGGCGTTTTACCACCGCATCACTCGCATCATGCACCACAACGCTATCGCGCTTAATCTCGGCCCAATCGCCTTCTTCCAGATAGGTAATGCGGTTGGTAAGCGGCGCAAGCGCAAGCGCGTCAGAACCCAAATACATTTCCCCATCACCATAACCAATTGCCAGCGGGCTGCCACGGCGTGCACCAATCAATAAATGCTCATCGCCTGAAAACAACAATGCCAATGCAAATGCGCCTTCCAGCCGTTTAAGTGCTTTGGCGGTTGCATCTGCGGGCGTCATACCTTCTTCAATATATAATGTTAAAAGATGCGCGATAGTTTCGGTATCTGTATCGCTTTGAAACGTGCAGCCTTTGCTTTCCAGTTCGGCGCGCAGTTCCTTGTAATTTTCGATAATACCGTTATGCACCACCGCTACGCGTTTAGTCGCATGCGGATGTGCATTGGTTTCGTTTGGCTTACCGTGCGTTGCCCAGCGCGTATGGCCAATGCCGATATTTCCGGGCAAGGGTTCCTGCTGTAGCTTGGCATCAAGATTGCTGATTTTTCCCTGCGCGCGGCGGCGTTCGATTGTTGCGCCCGATAAGGTCGCAATGCCTGCGCTGTCATAGCCGCGATATTCAAGACGCTTTAGCCCTTCCAGAACAAGACTGGCCACAGGACGGTTTGCAATAACACCAACAATTCCACACATGAGTTTTCTTAAAGGCGCGTAAGGAGTTAGACGAAGGAGTTAAGGTATAAACGCAAAGCTCCCAAATCAAAGAACAACAATCCCTGACAAAACATTTCATGCTTTTTCTTTAGGAAACGCATCAATTAACCAATTAACTAATGACGAAAGTAATGTCCGTAAAAACGAATGTTACATTAGTTTCAAGAGAGCAGAGATTCTCCAACAGCTAGACGGGAGTTTATGAATGCCAACACCAACCGCCAGACCAATGCCAGTGGTTCACAGATATGCAACCCCAAGTGCTGGTCCTGCGGTTATAAAGGCCTCGCCCAGCGCGGCCCCTGTTATTGTAAGAAGCACGCCAAGTGCGCCCCCGGTAATCAGAGCCACCCCGATTGTCCATCGCGCAACGCCAAGCGCAGCGCCAAGACCACATCAACACGTTTATGCAACGCCAAGCGCAGCGCCAAGACAACATCAACACGTTTATGCATCGCCAAGCTCTGCGCCTGTGTATCGCACAGGCTATCAACCAGTGCATACGCAACACCGCCCACCCTATGCACACCAACATTACCGGACCGGTTATCCTCAATCGCGCCATCATCATTCGCAACCAAACAATAGAGGCTTTTTGCCTGGCTTTTTGGCAGGCACTGCGATTGGTGGTTTGCTTGGAATGCGTCGTCCTCAATCGTATAGTCCTGCATATGGTCCAAATGGCGCGCCATATAATAATGGCGCAATGCCCGACCCTTTCACCCCTGCACAATTCAGAAGCTTTATGAATGCAGCCATGGAAGGCCGTGAAGAAGACCGCGTAACCTTGCGCACCAACATCACCCTGCCAACATCGCCGGATGAACGCAGATTATTCAAGCAAATCACCTATGCACTGATGCAGGACGGTGGAAGACAGATGGATCCTACCGGTGTGTTTACGCAGGAAGCATTAGAAGCCGTGCGCATGGGTCGCATGAACCCGCAAGCACTTGGCAGTGACCTGCGTCATTTCAACGATAGCTTCGCGCCAGCGGTAGATGCCTCAGGACAACGTGTTGAAAGCCCATTCGCAATCGATGTACGGGCAAATGAAGATTTCCTTCGCGCTTCATTCGCAAATGAATATATGAAATCACGCGAATATCAGGCGCAGCAGCAATATTACCGCGAGCCACCACGCATGGCGGGTTATTCAGCGCCTTATAACGCACCTTACAGTTATGCGCCGCGAAGCAGCACGATTATTCCGATTTTCAGGATACCGGTTTAATTATTGTTAACGCGAGAACGAAAGTATAGCTGACTGATCCACCCGTTGCGGTGGATGGAATCTCAAACTAAACTGCGGGGATATTTACCCTAATTTATTTTGAGAAACGATATGCATCGTATCAGCGATATTACCAGCCAGCTTGACCCTGATTTTTTACTCGAGCAGCTTCATGCTACCGACCAGTTTGCGAAAGCGAATGTAGAAGCAAGCCGCGGCGGCCCGTTTGGCGCATCGCTGCACGTCATCGATTTAGATACCGGTGAACGCGTTCAGGTTGGAACATTAGCTGCAAACGCGGTGTTAAAAACCGGTATCGCAAGCCAGCATGCCGAAGCCGAAGCATTATCCCCCGATAACCAGCGCGCCCTTCGCTATACGCTGGGCGAATTCAAGAAACAGGGAAAAACCAACGTAGCGGTGCTGTGCACATCCAGCGGTCAAAGCTGCCCTGCATGCCATGCCAAGCAGGAAATCGTTGCCCGTGATTTGGTCAGCAAGGGTCTTCTGGAAAAAGGAAAGTTCGTTGTGACCTATGGCGCAACTTTTGAAGACACTGCACAAATCGCAGGGTTTAATGATGCGCCATATGTGCTGGACAACATTCGCCGCCTGCAAACGTCCAGCCAAGCGTGTATGGTAAAGGTTGAGCACAGACATATAACCGATTTGCCCGAAGACATTAAAAGACGGTTGATGATTGCGCAGGCCGATAGCCGTCCCATTGCATTCCTGCATGGCGCCAATGTGCAGATTGAAGGCCGCGACCACCGTAATCATGATTTATTTGCCAGCGCCGAAGTAACCGCCATTCGTACTGCCTGTGATAGGCAAAACAATCAAAAGCTGCCAACCCCGTGGATGCTTGGCAACCGTGACGACGCGCCACAAAAGGAAGCAGTACTTTATACCGCTATTCATAGCCCTGGGCCCTTACTGCTTGCCGAAGCGCAGTGGGCAGGCGTATCGCGAATTATGTGTGTTGGCGGCGTTGTGCACGCTTCCTCTGCCCTGCGTGAAACACCGGAAGTTCCAAATCCGTCTTTTGCCAAGGCATTATGGTCTGGCTACAACCGCGCAGACAGTTACCTAACAGTACTGCGGGTGATGCCATTCGAAAATATAGCGCAGCACGCATGGCGTGAAAAACTCGCCCGTGAAGGCGCAGCGATTTTGTATAACGGCCTTGCGAGCGACCCTGCCCTTGCCGCTTATGCAGATGAAATGACTGCACGTTTCTCAGGGCACACCATTATGTGCAAAGTACCTGCTGCGCGTCTTGCCCCGGCCGCACGACCAGAACCGACACGCACTTAGTTATTTGCCGCCTTTTTTATCGCGGAAGCGTTTGGCCCAGCCGTCCTTGACGGTTTGCTTGGTGCGGGCAATCGCAAGTGAATCTTCGGGTACATTTTCAGTAATCGTGCTGCCTGCGGCAATGGTTGCGCGGTCACCGATTTTGATTGGCGCGACAAGTGCTGTATCGGAGCCCACAAATACATCAGCGCCAATATCGGTGTGATGTTTGTGAAACCCGTCATAATTACAAGTAATTGTACCCGCGCCAATATTGGTGCGCGCGCCCACCCGCGCATCACCCACATAGGTCAGGTGATTAATTTTCGCGCCCGTTTCGATATTGGCTTTCTTGATTTCAACAAAATTGCCGATATGCGCGGTTTCCCCTATCACTGTGCCGGGGCGCAAACGCGCATAAGGCCCGATGCGCGCGCCCTTTTTAACGCGCACACCTTCCAGATGACTAAAGGAAAGAATGTCAACACCTTCATCGACCACAACAGATGCGCCGAATACAACATAGGGATGAATGGTCACATCCGCAGCGATGCGCGTATCGGCGCATAGATGAACGGTATCAGGATTGATAAGCGTCACGCCCTGTACCATCAGTGCGTTGCGCAGACGCTTTTGCATAATCTGCTCAGCGCTGGCAAGTTCAACACGGCTATTAATACCAAGCACTTCTTCAGCTTCGCCTTTTACGTAACCGCATGCCAACCCCTTTGCCCGCGCAATCGCCACTGCATCGGTCAGATAAAATTCGCCTTTGGCGTTTTGCGGTTTGATTTCGGAAAGAATTTCCCACAGCACATTGCTATCAAACGCCATCACCCCTGCATTACACAGTTTGTTAGCGCGCTGCGCGGCGCTGGCATCAGCATATTCCACAATCTGTTCAACCAACCCTTCACTGCTTAAAAAAACGCGGCCATATTGCGCGGCATCTTCGGGTTCAAAGGTCAAGACGCTAACGGGCGCAGCCTGCCCAACCAATGCGCTTAAAGTTTCAGGGCGCAGCAACGGCGTATCGCCATAGACCACCAAGACGCGGCCTTGGAAGCCACGCAATTCATCTTTGGCAGCAAGCACGGCATGCGCTGTGCCTTTGCGCTCTTTTTGAATAACGGAAGCATGCGGCGCAATTGCTTCGCCAACTTCGGGCGCATCAGGACCAATCACGCCGACAATCTTATATGGAATTAATGCTTCGCACGCGCGGCGCACATGCGTAATCATCGGGAAGCCCGCAACTTCATGCAGTACCTTGGCTTTTGTGGAACGCATACGCGTACCTTGACCAGCGGCGAGAATAATACAGGCAAGTGAAGCAGCTTTTGACATAAGGGTTTTATATGCAGATGGTCTGTGGCAAGTTTATGGTTAGGAGAACTGTTTTATCACATGCCCCACCGCTTTAAAGCCATTCTTTTTGACCTTGATGGAACCATTATCGACAGTGCGCCCGATTTATGCGCGACAATGAATATCCTGCTAGCTGAAGAAAACCGCCGCCAAATCAAGCTGGATGAAATGAAATCCTGCACGGGGGATGGCTTAAAGGTCATGCTGGAGAAAGCATGGCGACTCACGACAGACAATGGGGTCGAACCACTCACCCCTGACCGTGTGCCTGCGTTGATGCAGCGATTCTTGAAGATTTACGAAGGGATTATCGCCAAACCTGAGTGTATTTATCCTGGCATGCTGGAGTTTCTGCAAACCGAATTTGAAAACGGCACAAAGCTGGCCGTGGTGACCAACAAACACGAAGCCGCCGCACGGCGCATTCTGGCGCAACTGAAGCTGGCGGACTATTTTCATATCGTTATTGGCGGCGATACGTTGCGTGAACGCAAGCCACATCCGATGCCAATTTTACATGTGCTGCATGAATTCAAAATTGCAAATGACGATGCCGTGATGATTGGCGATAGCCCGAATGACGCCCTATCCGCGCGCGACGCCGGCATTCCATCCATCATCCTGACCTATGGCTATAATCACGATTGGCCGGCAGATTTAAAACCGGCTGCTTATGCCATCCATGTGCATGATTGCAGACTGGCGTTACAACTAATTTGAATGCTGCACCGCACTTTATAAAAATAAAACCGCGAATAAAAAATAAAAAATGTTTATCTCATATTGCATTTTACAACTTGCATGCTGGCCATATTTACTTTGGCTAATGCACATTAATCACGACATCACATATTAAAATTTTGTTTATCATACCCTACTACCATCGCATTCAGAAATTCATGCACCACAGATGATTCTGCTAGCATATGCACATAACTAGGGGCTTTTATGGAAGCGCGACAGGAACGCATCGCCGATATGGTAAAAAGTCTTTTACCATGCATCAAACAATGTGAACGTAAAAAGCGCATCGCCAACCTGACCATTTTTATCAGCTTGATTTCAAGCATCATCATTTGGGGTTATGGGTTGCGCGAATTCAATCGACCGATTGATATCAACGAGTACACAGCTATTCGTAATGTGATATTGCTTAGCATCCATGAAACTCATGAAACAGAACAGCAAATCACGCAGCGATTGCTCACTCATTTCAATATTGAACAATTACAGGATTTAAAAGGGCGACAACTGACCCAAGCACTTAAATTTATTGCCCAGCAACAAAAGCACTAACGGCAATACGATAATCTTATGTTCTAGTGTCCACCGCGCTTGAGGAATTTACTATAGCTGATAATGTTGCTGGCGGCCTGTTGCATCTTTTCAGCCGTCGCTTTTTCTTCGTTGCGCATCATGTCATAAAGGACTGCAATCATTTCCGCGCGGTGTTTTTCATCTATCTTGGTTGAATTGTGTGCCAACACCTTTTCAACAGCAATCATTACATCGCGCAGTAATTCTGCATCAATTGTCGTATCACCGGCATGCCCCCTTTTAACCGTTGGCTGGCCATCGCCGGTCAACAGCCATTGCACCGATGTACGCAGCACGGTGGCCAGTTCCGGTAAAAAACGTGGCCGTGCCACTTTGCCGTTTTCCAACTGATCAACCGATTGCTGTTTGACACCGGGTAATTGCGCCGCCAGATCATTCTGGCTCCACCCGCGCTCCTCGCGTAGCTGGCGAACGCGCTGACCCAACCCTGATTTCCTATGCGGCATGATGTATTACCATTTTGTGGAATTAAACTGAAAACCCAGCAGAACCTGAATTTGACTATACAAGCAGATTTGTATTATTCAACAAATTTTTACTAATTTTTTGTTAATTGAAACAAATTATCTTGTTGCACTCGCCCCCGCGCCCCTAGTACACAGATATCAATAATTTTGGTCCGATTGTGTTTGGATGCCAGCCCTTCGCTGTCTCACTTACCCAAGGAACCAAGTGGGATACTTATTTAAAATGTAACAATAATAAGGAGATAGTATATGGCAATTCGTATTAAGAAATGTGGTCAGAAAGTCAAGAATATCCTTATTTCATTGGACCAAAATGATAGCCCCCTAGATACCGGGGAGCGCGAACAAAAAACCAATCTTGGCGAATACCTTACGCAAAAAGGTGCCATGGCTTTGGCAAAGCGGCTGGAAGTTTACTGGCATGAAAAGGGCTATGCTGCTGCGCGGTTCTGGGCTGAACCGATTGGTGAGCGCTTTGACAAGGTGGGCACCTATGAAATCTACCGTGTAACAAGCAATCTTGTTAACGGAATGCCCCCGCAATACATTCCATCCTATGCCATGAAAGTTGCCTTAAGCGCGGTCGCACGCATAGGCCAGCCTGCGATTATCAATTAATCGGGGATGGTCAGCGTTTTTCCGCCGCCGCCTTCAACCTTGGTAAGGTGCACGACAATACCGCCAAACACCGTGCTGGTTTCAGCGCGTACTGGAATTTCCGGCAAATCATCGCGCACCTTGCCAAGGAAGATATAGACAGGCGGGCGGCTTGAATTACCGAAACGGCCATTTACTTTGCCGTTATTGTTGTTATCTGTTCCGTCTTGCCAGAAATGGCTACCTTCGCGGTCTTTGCGCGAACCAGCCAGCATTTTGAAATCAACAATGCAGCGCTGCGCTGTGCCGGTGAACACCGAATAATCTTCGCCGTCCAAATCCTCTTCGCCGCTATTGCTTAAGGTTAGATCAAACCGGCGGTGCCCATCGTAAATCGGCACATTTTGATTGCATTCACCGTTATAGGTCGTATTTGAAATCACTTGCAGCACCCCGCTTAACGGGTCCAATGCGCCAAGCTTCATTTCTTCCGGCACATGTTCGTTATTGCCATCGCCTTCAGGGGGATTGAACAATGCCTTTATCTTATTCCGGTTATATGCAAAGCCCACATTATACGGCTTGTTATTCCACTTCGTCATAACATTGCTACCACTGGGACGCAGCACCGCCGCCTTTACAAAACGTCCCTTGGATGAAATCTCCGCATCCCATGGCGCTAAATGGCGCAAGAACCCTTGCGTTCCAGTCGTCAGGTTGATTTTGTAAGTACCTGCCGCTTTGGTAAAGCCCACCACCCCATCCATGGCATGAATCCCGCCCAAATAAACGCTATAGCTAAGCTTCAGGTTTTTAACATTTGGCAGCGCTTCAGCGTGCGCCTGCCCGATAAGGCAGCACATGAATAATAAGGCTAAAAATTTCAGTTTGACAGACTCAGAGCTCAGCTTCATCACATTACGTAAATAAGTTGTTTCAATGCTATATCTTTAGCCTAATACTGGCGGGCGATACACGCTTATTATAGTTTCATTATTTGGGGAAATCTGGGTTATTTCATGGCTGATTTATTCGGGAACGCGGCAAAGGCTGCACAATATACGGCAGATGATATTGAGGTTTTAGAAGGGCTTGAACCCGTACGCCGCCGCCCCGGCATGTATATTGGCGGCACGGATGAGAAAGCCCTGCACCATCTCGTGGCCGAAGTACTGGATAACGCGATGGACGAAGCCGTGGCCGGCTTTGCCAACCGCATCGAAATGGATTTGGCCGCCGATGGCACCTTAAGCATTAGCGATAACGGCCGCGGTATTCCAATTGATAAGCACCCCAAATACCCGACCAAATCAGCCTTGGAAGTTATTTTGACGATGCTGCATTCGGGCGGAAAGTTCACCCAAAAAGCCTATCAAACCTCCGGCGGGTTGCACGGTGTGGGCATTTCAGTTGTAAACGCACTCTCCGAACATCTGGAAGTGGAAGTTGCGCGTGACAAAGTGCTTTGGCGCCAGAAATACAGCCGCGGCAATCCAAAATCCAAACTCGAAAAAGTTGGCGCAGCGCCCAATAAACGCGGGACCACCGTACGTTTCCGCCCCGATTTGGAAATCTTCGGCGCAAAGGCAAAGTTTAAACCTGCCCTGCTCTACCGTCTTGCACGCTCAAAAGCCTATCTGTTCCGCGGCGTTGAAATCCGCTGGAGCTGTGATGAAAGCCTGCTGGAAGGCCAAAAGGATATTCCAGCAACCGCCATATTCCACTTCCCCGGCGGGTTGGAAGATTATTTAAAAACATCGATTGAAGGCCGCAGCACCGTTACGCAAAACGCGTTTGGTGGCATGGCCGATTTACCTGTCAAAGGCGGTAAGGTCGAATGGGCCGTAGCTTGGCCCGATGATGGCGAAGATGGTTTTTCGCATTCCTATTGCAATACCATTCCAACACCGCAAGGCGGTACGCATGAAAGCGGTTTGCGCAGCGCATTGCTGCGCGGCCTTCGCGCTTATGGCGATTTAACTGGCAAGAAAAAAATCTCCCAAGTCACCAGCGATGATTTGCTCGATGGCGCAGTTATGCTGCTTTCTGCCTTCATCCCAGACCCGCAATTCCAAGGCCAGACCAAGGAAAAGCTGGCAACGGCTGAAGCCGCACGCTGGGTTGATCAGGTTGTGAAAGACCATTTCGATCACTGGCTTACCGCAAATCCGGCGGAAAGCGCGAAGCTGATTGATGCGATGATTTATAAATCGGATGAGCGTTTGAAACGTGCGCTCGCCAAGGAACAATCACGCAAAACCCCAACACGCAAGTTGCGCTTGCCCGGTAAACTTGCAGATTGCAGCAGAACCGAACCTGAAGGAACCGAATTATTCCTCGTGGAAGGCGATAGCGCCGGCGGCTCAGCCAAGCAAGCGCGCAACCGTGAAACACAGGCGATTTTGCCTTTACGCGGCAAAATCTTGAACGTCGCCAGTGCGACATCCGAAAAAATGCGCGCCAATCAGGAACTCAGTGATTTGATTTTGGCGATGGGTTGCCCGATGGGTAAGGAATTCGCATCCGATAAAATGCGCTATGAACGCATCATTATCATGACCGACGCTGACGTGGACGGCGCGCATATTGCTGCATTGTTGATGACCTTCTTTTACCGCGAAATACCGCAATTGATTGCGGGCGGCCATTTATTTCTGGCACAACCACCACTTTACCGCCTGATGCACGGCACGAAGATGTTCTATGCGCGCAATGACGCGCATAAGGATGAATTGCTGGCAAAAGAATTCGGCAAGAATGCAAAGGTTGAGGTTAGCCGTTTTAAAGGTCTTGGTGAAATGCAGCCTGCGCAATTGCGCGATACCACCATGGACCCGAAGAAACGCACATTATTACGCGTGGTATTACCCAATGCCCACGACCCTGATCAACGCGATGATGTCAAGATCACCGAGGATCTGGTGGAAGCATTAATGGGCAAAAAACCCGAAAGCCGTTTCAAGTTTATTCAGGAAAACGCGCATTTTGCCAAGGAATTGGACGTTTAAGGGGCATTACGCCGGAATACTGCGCGATCCAAAGAAAAACATGCGCAGCTGTTCAATGGGTTTATCCAGCCAGCTTTCGAAATCGAATTTATCCAGATCACGCACTTGAGTTTTCTTGGCCAAATCATAGCCACGTTTGAACACCAGCCAATGGCGGCGTCCACGGAAACGATATTGGCGCGGATAAAAATTGCAGCTGATTATTTTAAATAGCCACAAATGAAATGCGTTCATGCGGCTGTCACAGCCCATGGTAAACCCAATAACAAAGGCTTCGCCGGGCAAACGCATATTCGCTTTTAACATGCAATGCACATAATCATGCTGAGCAAGACTGATGGAACCTGGCAGGCAAAAAGGGGATTGGGGATTTTCCATAAGCCAAACAATAAACGGAACCTTCGCGGCGAAAGTGCCGTTTTTGGTCATTTTCTGTTTCGCTTCGCGCAGCGTGATTTGCGTATGTTTGTCCATAGTGCGATTCTAACATAAAATCGTTTACGAAGCGTAAGCGGCTGTTTTATTGGCCTTTTTTGACAATAAATCTAGACTATTGATACGTCTTCCACGACCAACTGCACATCGGTTCGCATGGCATAGGTGTTCAGGCGGATAGTCCCCGCCACATTGACACGGCTACCCTTTTTTAAATCAATCAGGGCTTTGCCCATTTCATGATCCATCGCTCGGAAAGCAATTGCACTTAATGTGCCGCCCATTTCACTGCTGAACACAAGGCGCAAATGGTTTGCACCCACCAAATCAGCGCGGAGTAATTTTACATCCATCATCGCAAAGCGCGGCTCAGGATTTCCTGCGCCAAATGGCGCAAGCTGCTGTAATTTTTCTGCCAATTCTACCGTCACACCGCCAAGTGATAACAATCCATCAAGCATCAAGGTCGGTTCCAGTGGCGTTTCGGCCAAAACTTTTGCAAGGCGCGTTTCGATGAATTGTTTGAATGCAGGATATGCAGTTTTGGCAATGGTATAGCCGGCCGCCATCGCATGGCCGCCGCCATTGACCAACAGCCCTTCCTGCCGCGCGGCGATAATCAACGCTCCAATATCAATACCTTTAATCGAACGGCAACTGCCTTTCCCCACATCACCATCAAAAGCGGTAGCGAAGGCGGGTAAATTAAAACGGTCCTTCACCCGCGATGCGACAAGGCCGATTACACCGGGATGCCAGCCATCACCATCCACAAACGCTGCATGGGTTTTGGTGGTAGGTATCATGTTTAATGCTTGCTCAAGCGTATCCGCTTCTATCGCGCGGCGTTCTTCGTTCAATTGTTCAAGCTGCACAGCAAGTTGGTGCGCTTCATTTTCATCGGTCGTACTCAGCAAACGCGTCCCCAAATCGGATTTGCCAACGCGCCCACCGGCATTAACACGTGGGCCAAGTACAAACCCCGCCGTATAGGTATCTGCCATGCCTTTGTTACGTGCAACATTCAGCAATGCCTTGATACCGATATTATTGCTGCGCCCCATGACGCGTAGGCCTTGGCGCACAAAAGCCCGGTTGATACCCGTTAGCGAAACCACATCACACACAGTGCCCAGCGCAACAATATCCAGCTCATCCATCAAGTTTGCGGCAGTCGCCATGCCCTGTTCGCGCAATTTATTATTTAATCCCACAAGAAATAAAAACGTCACGCCTACCGCCGCGATGTGGCGGTGCGATGATGTTTCATCAATCCGGTTGGGATTCACAACGGCAATGGCTGGCGGCAATTTGGGTTCACCCGCATGATGGTCGAGCACAATCACATCAACACCTGCTTCTTTCGCAGCCGCCAATGGTTCATGCGCGGTTTGCCCGCAATCAACCGTAATCACCAACTTTACGCCATCACTGGCAAGCTTTTGCAAAGCAGCCGTATTGGGGCCATACCCTTCCGTCATGCGGTCAGGAATATAATAGGAAAGTTCAACGCCAATTGCGCGACAAAAACGGATGAGCAGTGCGGATGATGTTGCGCCATCCACATCGTAATCCCCAAAGACGCAAATTTTTTCCTTATTGGTTATTGCAGCAATCATGCGCGATACAGCCTTATCCATATCCTTTAAATGGAATGGATCTGGCAGCAAGGCACGAAGCGTGGGATTTAGAAAATCAGCCGCATCATCAAGTGAAACGCCGCGAATGGTCATCACACGCGCCACAATATCCGGCACAGCATGGCGCTGCTGTATGGTCAGCGCCAAACGGTCATCGCTTGGCTGCACTATCCATTCACGGTTAGTGAGCGATTTGCTTACGACCACGGTTTGGTTCTGAAATTATGATGCGCTTCCATGTAGCGCACGGTTCCGGTTTTGGAACGCATGACCACTGAATGCGTATATGCGCCGCCGGGGAAACGGCGAACGCCGCGTAACATAGGGCCAGTGGTGACGCCGGTTGCAGCAAACATCACATCGCCCTTTGCCAAATCCATCAGGTTATATTTGCGGTTCAAATCCTTCACGCCCCAACGTGCAGCGCGGGCTTTTTCTTCATCATTGCGGAACAGCAAACGGCCTTGCATCTGCCCGCCAATGGAGCGCAGCGCAGCAGCAGCCAGCACGCCTTCCGGCGCTCCGCCTGTACCCATATACACATCAACGCCCGTTTCAGGCGAGGTGGTTGCAATCACGGCGCTAACATCGCCATCACCAATCAACATGATGCGCGCACCTGTTTCACGGACTTTTGCAATCAGTTCCTGATGCCGCGGACGGTCAAGAATACACACCAGCAATTCCGATGGTTCAGCCTTGCGTGCCTGTGCAATGTTTTTAATGTTTTGCTGGACGGAATTATCCAAATCAATAATGCCTTCGGGATAATTCGGGCCAATCGCAATCTTGTCCATATAGACGTCTGGCGCGTTCAGGAACCCACCGCTTTCGGCCATGGCAATAACGGCGAGCGCGTTGGGGCCACCGGTTGCAGTGATCGTTGTGCCTTCCAACGGGTCAAGCGCGATATCAAGCTGCGCACCGCCCTTACCTACTTTCTCACCAATATAAAGCATCGGCGCTTCATCGCGTTCGCCTTCACCAATTACAACGGTTCCATCAATCGGTAATACGTTCAGCGCCTTGCGCATCGCATCCACTGCCGCCTGATCGGCCTTCTTTTCATCACCATGCCCAACCAGCAGCGATGCCGAAAGCGCAGCCGCTTCCGTCACACGCACCAGTTCAATGGCGAGGTTGCGGTCCATAACTTTGGGGGATGTTTCGATGGTCATTGGGCTATCCGATTTACGAAGTGTTTGCATGGCTGCCTTTGCTTTGAAATATGGTTAACTCTTTTAAGGCTTTTAGAAAAAAATGAAACTGCAAAATAATAAAGGTGCGTTTCCTATTGGTTTTATTGTTCTGCTGGCAAATGCTTAAAAAAGCCGAGTCATGGCAGAATACGGCGCCTTTAGAGCAAGCCAATACTTTCAAACGTGTGTGATAGAATAGGCTCATGTCAACAATCACGTATGAAACTACTGATCGACGTAATTTCGACGCCAAAATCCTAAATGATGCTTACGCATCATTTCTTAAACACGCTCCTGCCATTTTTGATGATCCAACGATAAACCCAGCCACTGGCGAGACGATTTATGCCTCAATAGAAACAAAAGATGCGTGGGAACGCTTAATAAAAGGGGTGCAATCGCGTACAGGACAGCACAACGCAACTGTTACAATTGCCCGCAACGAAGCTGGCAAGGTTATCGGTTTCGCATTTGGCATTTATCACGAAAATAGCAACAGCGCGAATATTACCTATGCAGGGATTGACGAAGAATTCCGCAATAAAAATATACTGACGCAACTTAATGGCCAAGCCTTGAAAGCCATCAATGCGTTAGCACAGGAACACGGTCATGATGCAGCTTCGGGCGTGTTTGTTGAACGTGCGAATAAAGTTCCTGGCGCTGTACCAGCTAACGCGCTGGCATTGAATGATTGGCGATCACCGTTGCTTATTCCAGACCAAGATGGTGTTTATCAACGTCAGGATTTAAGGCTTATCGTAAAATGGGGTGCAGGCCAAAGCGACGAAGACAAGGCAACTACCGTATCTCTTTTTGCCCAAGATTTTTATGCACTCTATTCAGAACCGCTGGTCAACGGCGGCGTACCGGCAAATGACAATAAATTTTATGCGGGCGGCCTCACCTTTACGACCGGACCTGAACAAATGAAAGATTTAATCGCCATGCAAATGGATGCACATGAAAAGTACGGTGTGCCATTGCGTAATCCCAAATCATTAGTTCGAAATCCAGCAAAACCGGCCAACAAAATTTGCTGATTAGCTTCCTTTAATGAGGCAAGATGCGAATAACGCATGGCGCTTCCAGCACAGACGGCATTTTACCAAGCTTGTTCAACGCTTCGGCCATTGCTTTTTCATTGCTGTCATGGGTGATGAACACTACCGCAACAGGGCCTGCTTCATTACGGCCCTTTTGCAAAAGCGACTGGATGGAGATGCGTGCATCGCGCAGAATCGCCGCCATATCGGCCAGCACACCCGGTTCATCTGCCACCATCAAACGCACATAGAATGCGCCGACACTGTCAGCATCCGGCAATGATTTAATCGCCTTCATATTGGCAACCGAAACGCCAAAGGCTGGCGGTGCGCCGCCATTGGCTGCATCAATAACGTCACCCAACACGGAGGATGCTGTTGCCGCCGCACCTGCCCCGCGGCCAATCAGCGTCAATGGGCCAACTGCGCTACCTTCGATAAAGACAGCGTTGAGCGCGCCTTCCACATGCGCAAGTTGTTCGGTGAGCGGCACCATATATGGCGATACGCGCTGCATCAGCCCCTTTTCGGTCAGGCGCGAAACGCCCAACAATTTAATGCGGAACCCCAGTTCCTCGGCAAAATGAATATCGGCCAAGCTGATATTACGAATACCGCTCACCGACAGCGCTGATAAATCAACGGGCGAGCTGAATGCCAATGATGAAAGAATGGCTAGTTTATGCGCGGCATCCATTCCATCAATATCAAACGTCGGGTCGGCTTCGGCGTAACCTAATTTCTGCGCATCCGCTAGAACATCGGCAAATGCCCTGCCCGTTTCACGCATGGTGGTAAGGATGTAATTGCACGTGCCGTTCAGAATTCCATAAATTTCTTTAACCGCATTACCCGCCAAGGATTCACGCAGGGTTTTAATTACCGGAATACCGCCCGCCACCGCTGCTTCGCAATACAACGGCACATTATGCTTTTCGGAAAGACTGGCCAATTCAACACCATGATGCGCCAGCAATGCTTTATTGGCGGTAATGAAGGGCTTGCTTGCTTTAAGGGCAGCCGTGGCAAGTTCACGCGCGACGCCTTCGCTGCCGCCGATTAATTCCACCACCACATCCACATCTTTATGCGCAGCAAGTTCAACGGGGTTATTCACCCATGCAACGCCCGTTAACTTGCAGCTGCGCTGTTTGTTTTTATCGCGCGCAGACACTGCCGTCACCACAATATCGCGGCCACCCCGACGGGCAAGATGCGCGCCTTGCGTTTCAATAATACGCGCAACTTCGCTGCCTACATGTCCAAGACCCGCAATTCCAAGGCGTAGTGGTGATTTACTCATGATGGGCTGCTTTCTTTTTAACTTTTGGCTTTTTTACTTTTGGCTTTTTCTTTTTTACTGCTTTTTTTACCGATACTTTGGGTGCTGATTTTACACTTTGTTTTACCTGCGGAGGGTTGGCGGCATTATATGCCTCAATTTCCGCTAAGCCCGCAGCATTTTCTTCGTTCATTTCGGCAACGAGAGCGTCCTTTTGTGTTTCAGCTAAAATCACTTTCGGGCGCGCAGGCACATCGGCCAAATTGGGCCAAGACTTCCCTTCCGTTTTGTTATCTGGCATCGGAATTGGGCCTTTATAGGCATCTAGCTGTTCCTTGGTCGGCTCACCGCTGATCCATTGCGGCCATTCCGTATCCGCACATGCGGCGAGGCATAAAAGCATGCCCCCACAAAATAGTTGAAAGAAAAGTCGCATCTCGTTGTTTTTCCTAAAGAAGACCTATAAAGTGCCCTTTGTAAAATGCCTACGCTGGGCCCGCGTTGCAAGTCTATTTATTAATATGTCATGAGCACCAAGAAAACCAAGCCACCCTCATCCGAAAACAAGGAAGAAGTTAAGGTCCCAGACCCCGTGGAACTGGCCAAAGCCATGGTGCGCATTGGCGAGCAAAGCCAGAAATTGATGCGTGAGTTCTTGGAACGCCAGCAGGAAAACAAGACCCATGCGAGCCAGATGGAGATTGCAAATATCTCTGCCGCCTTCCTCGATTTGACGCAGGCGATGATGCAAAACCCCGACAAGCTGATAACAGCGAGCATCAATCTTTGGCAAGATTATCTGAAATTATGGAACGCAACCGCTATGCGGTTCATGGGCGAGCAACATGTGCAGCCTGTTATTTCTCCTGCGCAAAACGACCGCCGCTTCCAAAGCCCGGGTTGGAACGAAGGAACGGTGTTTGATTACATCAAGCAATCCTATCTGCTTTCGGCACGTTGGCTGCAAAATACAGTACGTGAAACCAAGGGCCTCGATGATAAAACCGCGCGCAAGGTCGATTTTTACACGCGCCAGTTTGTTGATGCGATTTCGCCCAGCAATTTTTTAATGACCAATCCTGATGTTTTGCAACGCACCGTTGAAACCGGTGGCGAAAATCTTATCAAGGGGCTTGAAAATCTTCTCAATGATCTGGAACGCGGCAACGGCGAATTGAAAATCGCCATGACGGATGAAAAAGCCTTTGAAGTCGGGCGCAATCTTGCCACCACCAAGGGGAAGGTTATTTATCAAAACGATTTGATGCAGCTTATCCAGTACTCACCGCTCACGGAAAATGTGTTTGCTACACCACTGCTCATTATCCCGCCCTGGATTAACAAGTATTACATCCTTGATCTGGGAGAAAAGAAATCCTACGTCAAATATTTACTGGAACAAGGCCACACCGTATTTATTATTTCTTGGGTAAACCCGGATGAATCCCTATCGAATAAATCGTTCGAAGACTATATGACCGAAGGTCCCATGGCGGCGATGACAGAAATCGCACGCATAACGGGGGAAGCCAATATCAATATTGTCGGCTACTGCCTTGGTGGCACATTGCTTGCTTGCATGCTGGCCTATCTTGCCAAACATCCGGATGAAAAAGCGAAACTGCCAACGGTTGCCTGTGCAACCTATCTGGTCACCATGCTCGATTTTGCGGAAGCCGGAGAGTTATCGGTATTTATTGATGATGAACAATTGCAGGCCATGGAAGAACGCATGAGCGCGCAAGGCTATCTTGATGCCAATGCCATGGCCACAACCTTCAATATGCTGCGCGCCAATGACCTTATATGGTCGTTTGTTGTAAATAATTATTTGATGGGCAAAGAACCCTTCCCGTTTGATTTGTTATATTGGAATTCGGATTCCACCCGCATGCCCGCTGCCATGCACAGTTTTTATCTGCGCGAGATGTATCAGCAAAACAAACTGGCCAAAGGTCAGATGAAGCTGAAAAACACCGTAATTGACCTTACCCTTATCGACACGCCAGCTTTTTTCCTTTCCACGCGCGATGATCATATCTCGCCGTGGAAATCAACCTATGCGGGTTCATTGCTGATGAAAGGCCCTGTACGCTTCACACTTTCGGCTTCAGGCCATATTGCAGGCGTAGTTAATCCGGCGACGGGAAATAAATATAATTATTGGACCAATCCGCGCCTTCCCAAAAGCCCGGACACCTGGATGGGCGCAACGGTAAAACATGACGGCTCATGGTGGCCGGAATGGGTATCATGGCTTACCCATTATGCGGGTGAACAAGTTCCGGCACGCCATCCAGCCAAAAATGCGATTGAAGATGCACCCGGCAGTTATGTGCGTGTAAAGGCTAACTGACACACGCAATATGCGCCATGTAATTCGCGGCGATATTCACGTAGTGCTCCGCGCGATGCTTGATTTCAGCGATTTCTTCGTCCTTTAAATCACGCGCGTATTTGGCAGGCGAACCAACCCATAATTGTTTGGATGGCACGACCTTATTCTGGGTTACCAACGCGCCTGCCCCCACCATCGCGAAACTCTCTACCCGCGCCTTATCGATAATCGCGGCTTTCATACCAATGAAGGAGTGATCGTCCAGCGTGCAATCATGCAAAAGGGCCATGTGGCCAATCGTCACATCATCACCAATATGCGTGCCTTGACCGCCATAGGTCACATGCACAATCGTCCCATCCTGAATATTGGTGCGCGCACCCACGCGGATAACATTCACATCACCGCGCAGAACGCAGCCAAACCACACGGAACTATGTGCACCAATATGCACATCGCCCACCACAACGGCGCCAGGCGCAATATAGGCTGTGGGATCAATGGTGGGCATAACACCCTTATAGGGAAGGATAATAGGCGACATAATGTTCAACTGGGCACGAAGGGTTGCGGCGGGTGTTAACTCAATACTAATATAAATGGACTGTAATAATTTACCAGTCCCTCTTGCCCTTTTGGTGCGCCATGCCTGTTTCTTTATTTGTCGGATATGATCCCCGCGAAGACGAAGCATATAATGTATGTGTTCATTCGGTAAAAAAGCGGGCCAGCATCCCTGTGGACATCGCGCCGATTAAGTTGCCAGAAATGCGCGCGCAAAAACGCTACACGCGGCTTTATTCTAAACGCAACGGGCAAATGTTCGATCTGATCTCCGATGCGCCGATGAGCACCGAATTCGCTATCTCCCGCTTTCTCACGCCCATTCTCAGCAAATCGCATTTTCCGGCAACGCAGTGGGCGATCTTTTGTGACTGCGATTTTTTGTGGCTCGATGATATTGCCAATTTGTTGAAATTAGCGGACCCCAAATACGCCGTGATGTGCGTGCAACACGTGCATGAACCGACCGAAACCGTGAAGATGGATGCGCAGATGCAGGTACGCTATGCGCGCAAGAACTGGTCATCGCTGATGATGTTCAATACTGACCATCCATCGAACAACGCGTTGACCGTGGAACTCATCAACACCGTGCCGGGGCGTGATCTGCACCGTTTTTGCTGGCTGAAGGATGAGGAGATTGGCAGCCTGCCCACGCGCTGGAACTGGCTGGAAGGCCATAACAAGAAAGAAGCCACCCCGCCCTCCATCGTGCATTACACACGCGGCGGCCCGTGGTTCGATCACATGAAGAACTGCGATTACGCGCAGGAATACAATGACGAATTGGCGGATATGAAGGCCAGCCAGTAAACTGCCGAGTGATTACCGCTCCGCATACTTCCCATCTTTCCAGATATACAACACATAGGCGGGTGCCAGCACATCGCCCTTGGCATCAAAGCCTAATTCACCCAATACGGTTTTGAATTTATCGCCATGCATGGCTTTGGTCACTTTGGTTACATCATTCGCGCCTGCGTTTTTAATGGCATCGGCAAATATCTGAACCGATGCATAGGAATAGAGCGTGTAACCTTCCGGCTCATAGTTTTGCTTATGGAATTCTGCCACCACGGTTTTCGCATCGGCATTCTTGCGTGGGTCTGGGCCAAAGGTCATCAACACGCCTTCGCCAGCATTGCCGGTGATGGACCAGAATTCATTGGTCACCAATGCATCGCCGCCAATGACCTGCGCCTTGGAACCTGCTTCGCGCAATTGGCGTGTAATCAACCCGCTTTCGGTGTGATAACCGCCGATGAACACCACATCGATATTCGCTTGCTTCAGACTGGCGACAATTGCCGAATAATCCTTTTCCCCTGCGGCGAAGGATTCAAATTTGGCTTCGGTAATCCCCGCCTTGTTCAATTCGCGCTTCACTTCATCGGCCAAGCCACGCCCATAGGCTGATTTATCATTGAGCAACGCAACATTCTTGCCTTTATATTTTGTAACGATTTCATTCGCGATTACCCCGCCCTGCTTGTCATCGCGCCCGCATACACGGAACACCGTGTCACTACCTTCATCGGTATATTTGGGGTTGGTTGCACCCGGCGAAATGAGCAGCACCTTTTCCTCCATCAACACTTTGGATGATGGAATGGCCGAACCCGAACAATAATGGCCGACAACATATTTAACGCCCTTGCTTGCCATCTGGTTGGCGGCGGCGACGGCTTGTTTGGGGTCGCACGCATCATCCGCGGTTTCCAGTTTCAATTGCTGGCCCAGTACGCCGCCAGCGGCATTGATATTCTTCACCGCTTGCTCCGCACCCTTTTTAATTTGTTCGCCGAACACGGCATATTGCCCCGTAAGTGGCGCGATTAAACCAATTGAAATATCTGCATGCGCGGCAGACGCAACACATACCAAACCCAGCGCGAGTAAAAACTTCTTCATGCAGACTTCCTTTCGTGATGACCTTCGAGATACGCAGCTCTCACTGCGGGATGGTTGAGTAATTCTTGGCCCGTGCCGGAAAGCGTAATACACCCTCCCACCAAAACATGGCCTTTATGCGCCAATTTCAGCGCGGCATTGGCATTTTGTTCCACCAAAAAGATGGTCAGTTTTTCGGTTTCATTCAGGCGTTTAAGGCTGGCAAAAATATCCTTTACAATCAGCGGCGCTAAACCCAGTGATGGCTCATCCAATAACAGCAGCGCGGGGCGCGACATCATGGCGCGGCCCAGTGCCAGCATTTGCTGTTCCCCGCCGGATAATGTTCCAGCAATTTGTTTCATGCGTTCTTGTAAACGCGGGAATAAGGTAAAAACTTTTTCCAGATCCTGCGCGTTATGTGCGGCGCTTTCAAAATAGCCGCCCAGTTGCAGATTTTCCAAAACCGTCATGCGCGGAAAGATATGGCGGCCTTCTGGCACATGCGCGATGCGCCCGCGCATAATCTCATCGGTTGGCAAATAGGTAATATCGCGGCCATTAAACGTAATGGTGCCGGTTTTTGCGCGCGGATTACCGCACAGTGTCATCAACAATGTGGTTTTACCTGCACCATTTGCGCCAATCAGCGTGACAATTTCGCCCTGCTGCACATCCAAACTGACATGATGCAGCACATCAACCGGGCCATATGATGATGATACATCTTTAAAGCACAACATGTTATTGGGCCTCATCATCCACCCCTAAATACGCTTTGATGACTTCGGGGTTTTCACGCACCTGCGCTGCTGTTCCTTGGGCAATCTTTGCGCCATGATCCAGTACAATCACATGGTCGGAAATGCCCATGACCACGCTCATATCATGTTCAATCAGCAGCACCGATACATCAAACGTATCGCGCAGGCTTTTTAAAAATTCAGCCAGCGCACCGGATTCCTGCGGGTTCAACCCCGCCGCTGGTTCATCAAGGCATAATAATTTTGGGTCCATACATAATGCGCGCGCAATTTCCAACCGCCGCTGCGCGCCATAGGGCAAACTGCCTGCCTCCGCATCGGCTAAATCAATCAGGCCCAGCTTTTCAAGCCAAAAACGTGCTTTTTCAACCGCCATACGTTCAGCCGCGCGGTAGGATGGCAAATTCAACAAACCCGCCACGCTAAAGCCTGATGCCTTCATCAGCGCACCATGCTGGCCTGCCAATGCGTTTTCCAGAACCGACAGGCGCTTGAACAACCGGATGTTCTGGAATGTGCGCGCCAAGCCTGCCTTTACACCAATTTGGTGGGTTGGCAATTTCGCAAGGTCAAACGCAGCACCGCCAACGCCCGTATATGCCGTAAGCGTGCCGGATGTGGGGCGATAAAATCCGGTCAGGCAATTGAACACGGTTGTCTTACCCGCACCGTTGGGGCCAATAATGGCGGTGATGGCTTTCGGTTTAATTACAAAACTTACATTATCAACCGCCAGCAACCCGCCAAAGCGTTTGGTCAGCCGGCGCGCCTCAACAAGATTAGGCGCTGTGGTTGTGTTTTGCGTAGGATTGGGAACAAAGGACATGCCAGCCAGCATAACCGCTGTTTGCGCTTACGAAAACAGGGTTTATAGAAGGCCTTTAGTGCGCGATTCCCACAATGGCCAATAACGCTGGCTTAAATGCACATCATCGCTGGAAAAATCCGGCACGGTATTCAGCTTTTCATCCACCAGTTTGTCGATAAGTGAAATAACCTCAATCCCACGCGCACGGCATAATTCACGCAGCATGCCGGTGAACTGAATGGTTAGCCAGTTGCGCTCCATCGTCGTGCCGATGGTAAGGTAGCGATGCGCATCCGCAGGGCGCGGCGTGCTGGCAACGGGCGCATACACGAACGGTTTAAACCCGTTCAGTTTTAATTCCATCACAAATGAAATGTAACGCAGTGCCGTCACCTGCGCCGACATAGCCCAGCCATCAACCGTGTCGTTATTCGCGGCTTGCGCACGTTGGCGAATATGGAAACGGCAATCCATTTCACCAAACACCAATACGATGGGCGGATTGCCATTCGCCGTAACTTCGGGCAACGCCTTGGCAATTTTCTCGCGCGATAAATTCCGCCCGCCAGCCTTGGCCAGCGAAGTCGCAAGGCCAGAGCCCATGTGAATAACGCGCACCCCCTGATGAATGGGGCCAAAGACAGTATGGGTATCCAGCACCTGCTCCGCGCCCGCAAAAAACAGACTGTGGCTGTCGCCCATCACGTAATAACGCGGCGGCGTTACCAAATCCCCCACTTGGGTGAAGACCTTGGCGTAATGGTCTTGCTGTTCCTGAAAATCGGCATCACTCATGCCTCCAGCTTTGCCGATAGAAGGTTTATTAATCGTTTAAGGCAATTGGGGTGATTTGGGGCGGGTTTTTACAGCGCCAAACCCCGCCCGATTATTGGGGTTTAGGCCTGTTTTAAAAGACTTGAGGCGACATCGCTAAAGCGCTTGATTTATGCAGCCGAAGCGATTATTCAATGCACTCTTTAAAGCAAAGCCTCATCACGACCCCTTCGTCTAGAGGCCTAGGACATTACCCTTTCACGGTAGTAACACGGGTTCGAATCCCGTAGGGGTCGCCATTAAACTAAAAAAGAGCCCGCTGGGCTCTTTTTTAGTTTTAGCGCTCATACACGTGAATTCGAACCCGCGGGTTCGTAAAAACAGCGAAGCTGTTTTATGCGCAGCGAAGCAAGTCCGAGGCTTGCCGAGGATAAAAACATGCCTTAGCATGTTTTTACAATCCCGCAAGCATCTAAATTGTCATAATATATCCTGAACAGCTTTAAAAGCATCACCTTTACTGGAAGATTATGACCCTTTATCAAATACTCAAAGAAGCCAAAACCGAAGAAGATGTGAAGGATATTTACATCAAGGCTCTTGGGCTAAAGAACGTCAGTAAAAACCTGATTGATATTCAAACCAAAGAAATATGGTTTGAAGCGAAAGACAAGCCCACCTCCACCTACGCAATGTTTACGCAATTACTGCACTATGTTCAGGTCGCTCGGAATAAAGGCGAAGAAGTACCGCCATTTCTTGCTGTGATTGATACAGAAAAAGCTGCAATTATGAAAACGGCTAACGTGCTGCCGTTTCTAGATAAAAAAACAATCAAGTGGGGAAGATCAGCCAGCCAATATCCAAAGGAAGCACTAGAGCAGGTTTCAGCTTTTATCGGAACCTATTTTGTATCCTTCAAAATTGCCGAACATGGCGAGGAATTCGTTTCAACCGTAAAGGCCGCCATCCAAAAAGGCGATATTATTCGCACACAAATCACACCCGACAATCTAAAGCAGGTGTTTGATAAATGGGTAGGAATGATCGGGCGCGAAATAAAAGGAGTAGAAGAAGAAAATTATAATCTTTTATTCTTTGCAGATATTATGAGTGATGGAAATGTTTCCACACATGACAATCTTCCCGCACGTCTGCTGCATGCGAATAATCAGCCCGTTTTTGAACTGAACGGAAAAAATTACGAGCTGGGCAGCAAAGAAGGCTATCGTCGCTTCTGGGCAATTTATCACCGCCCGCCCGCTGAAGAATATCGCAATTACCTACTTGAACGGCGAGATAGTTTAATTCCTTTAGACGAACGGGCATTCAAAGGCGCGTATTACACCCCACTGCATGTGGTCGATAAAGCGTATGATAAATTGACGGAAACTTTGGGAAAAAACTGGCAGAGCCAATATATTGTTTGGGATATGTGTTGCGGCGTCGGCAATCTGGAAGTTAAACATTCTAATCCACGCAATATTTACATGAGCACGCTGGATGAAGCAGATGTGAATGTAATGAAGGCAACAAAAACGTGCGTTGCTGCAACACGGTTTCAATATGATTATCTGAATGATGATATTGATGATTTCGGACAGATTGATTACAGCCTGACCAACAAAATTCCTGATGGTCTGCGCAAGGCTATCGCAGAAGGCAAAAAAATTCTGGTTCTAATTAACCCGCCTTATGCGGAGGTTGGAACTAGGGGTAATACATCTGCGGAATTAGATACAGAAAATAAAAGTGGGGTTGCTAAAACAAAATTCGCAGCAACCGCAATGGAAAAATATGGCAAGGCTAGCAATGAACTGTTTACACAGTTTGTTGCCCGCATAGCTCAAGAAATTCCTAATGCGACCTTGGCTATGTTTAGTACATTAAAATATGTAAATGCTCCAAACTTTGAAAAATTTAGACATGCTTGGAACGCAAAATATTTAGGCGGGTTCATAGTGCATAACAAGGCATTTGAAGGATTATCAGGAAAATTTCCTATTGGATTTTTGATTTGGAAAACAAGTCAAGCTGCCACTATAAGAAGCCCTATTACTGATATTTCTGTGGAAGTCTTGGATAAACAGGCAAATCCAATTGGTGAAAAGGCATTTTTTAATTTGCCTAACAAATCCTATTTAAATGTCTGGTTGGCTCGACCTAAAACAAACGGGATATTTGCGATCCCGCTTAAAAATGGAATAACAGCTGCGACTTCAAAGCCAAGAGTAAGCACTTGGTCTGATGGTGCGATTGCCTATATGTACTGTGGAAAAAATGATTTACAACATGCAGAGCAACAGACAGTTCTATTCTCATCACCTTATGGACAAGGTGATGGTTTTTATGTAAATGCTGAAAATCTTTGGCAGGCTACGATCATTTTTTCTGTTCGCCGTTTAGTTGTCCCAACTTGGCAAAACGACCGTGACCAGTTTTTGCAGCCAACCGCACCCCTTTCCGATGAATTTAAGAACGATTGCCTGATATGGATGCTATTCAATAGATGCAATAGAACTGCTAGCGCTGATGGCTTGGAATGGAATGGAAAAACATGGTCAATCGTAAACCACTTTATCCCTTATACCGAAACTGAAGTGAACGCGCCTAGTCGATTTGAGTCCGATTTTATGGTGCGCTACTTATCTGATAAAAAGCTTTCGCCCGAAGCAAAAGCTGTATTAGCAACAGGGCGTGATTTATGGCGTGCGTATTTTGCTGAAACCGATACCCATAATGTGCGCGATGAACTCAAGCTCAATCGTCCTGATGTGGGGTGGTATCAAATTCGCAATGCCTTAAAAAAACGTAATGATAGCGGTGACGGCAAGGAAACATCATTTGCAAACTTTGAATTGGCTTATAGAGTATTGACTGAAAAACTAGTTCCCATGGTCTATGAATTGGGCTTCTTGAGAGATTAATACTTGGCACTAAACCCCTTACAAAACAACAACAATACAGGCGACGCATACGATGCAATGCCGTATGCCAGCTATCCATACCCTGAAACCAATCCGTTATTGTTACAGGGTCTGGCTGCTCTTTATGGGTTGAAGCCCGCTTCACCTACCAAAGCACGTATTCTTGAAATTGGCTGCGCCGAAGGCGTGAACATCATCGGCATCGCGGCGCTGTTCCCACATGCCGAATGCGTGGGCATTGATATGTCCGCCCGCCAGATTGAAACGGCAAAGCGCCATGCGGCGACGCTTGCGCTGCCCAACGTCAAGCTGGAGGCGATTTCGCTTTCCGATATTCCGGCATCGTGGGGCCAGTTCGATTACATCATTGCGCATGGCATGTTGTCGTGGGTGGCGCCGCCAATTCAAGCAAAGCTAATGGAAATGTGCGGCAACCGGCTGTCGCCCCACGGCGTTGCCTATATCAGCTTTAATGCATTGCCGGGCTGGCACATGGTGCGCATGGTGCGCGATATGATGCTGTTTCACAGCGAGAACGCCCCATCACCGCAAGCCAAAGCAGTTAGCGCGCGCGATATGCTGCGCACCGTCACCGCCATTACCGCGCCGCGCGGTTCTGCCTATTCAGCCTTTTTGCAAAGCGAGCAAGACACCATCAAGAACAAGCCGGATGCGTATTTGCTGCACGATCATTTGGAAGAAAATAATCATGCGTTCTATCTGCAAGACTTCGTGAAAATGGCAAACGCGCATGGGCTTTCTTATATCGCGGATACGGATTTGACGACGCAGGGCAAGGTTAACCCGCCGCCTGAACTACTGCCGTTGCTGTCCGCAACAACTGACCGCGTTCGCCAAGAACAATATATCGATTTCATCACCAGCCGCCGCTTTCGCAGCGCGCTGCTCTGCCGCAAAGACGCGCCGCTGCGCGCCGATGTTCCGCCAAGCATCCTGCGCGCCATGCATGTGCTGTCGCATTTCACGGTTGAAACCGCAGCAGACGGCGCCAAAGCCTACCGCGTAGCGGGAAAGCTGGATATGAATGGCAGCGATGGTGATGTGGCGCGGTTGATTGAACAATTGGATAAACAAGCCGGGCAATCCATGCCGCTGGCGCCGTTTATTGATGCGCTGCCCAGTGCTGGTCAACAGGCGTTCATGGAAAAAATTCTGATGCTGGTATTCGCGGGTGGCTTTACCTTGTTGCAGGAGCCCATGCAGCATTGCGCCAGCATTTCGCCGCGCCCGATTGCATTTCCGCTCGCGCGGTATCAGGCGTCACAGCAGGAATGGGCGATGACGCAGCGCATGGACGTTCGCCCGCTGAATATGATGGAGCGCGTAGCCCTTTGTAACATGGATGGCTATCACGACATTCCGCAGATTATCGAAGCCGTAAAATCCTATATCCCCGAAGGCGATACCACCGCACTGCCGGAGATTATGCGCAAACTTGCACAAGACGGGCTAGTCGCCGGGTAACTCAATACTCCCACTCGTCCGGCACGCGCTGGAATGCGGCATGGCCGGTAAACTTTTTGGCTTCACTGCCGCGCATGCCAAAGCTAATGGTATGGCGGCCATAACGTGCGTTGATTTCATCCACCAGATGATTAAGCGGCGCGGTTGGCCTGGGCAATGGCCGTTCAAATACCTTTTCGGGCGGTGCAAATAAATCCGGCTGGTGCGCTTCCTTTGGCACTAATCCGCACAGCACCACGCCAACTTTCAGCGGTTTCATTTGGATATAGGGCGGGCGCATTGCGTCTTGCCACAACTCCCGCAGGCGGTGCATCAGGTAATTCGTTTCCTGCGTTTCAGGGAACGATGTTTCATTGCCCCACCCTGCCCAATTGCCCCACTGATTGATTTCGGAATTCTGCTCGTTATTTTTAAATGAAACATGCAACACTAAACGGCTGCAATAATATTCACCTTTGCGCAGGCGCTCTGCCGCTTTTGCCAATAAATGATGCGAAAAATCCATCGCCCCTGCCATGGTACGCAATTTGGGTTCCAGCACATGTTGATGGCTCATGCTTTTGGTAAGGCCGGATGATGGCAATTGCAAATCCGCGCCGTGCAGCAATTCATGGAACAACACGCCATGCGCCCCGCCCCATATCAGGCGCATTTGCCCGCGCGGGGTTGCCATTAAATCCGGCACCGTCCAGATGCCCGCATGGTTAGGGCGTTTTTCCATCTGCCTCCCAATGCCGCATATTTCAATCAATTTCAGTTTGTAAAGGGCATGCGGCAAATCGTTTTTGGTGATGACCGTCAGGCCATTGGGCTTTTGCATATCGCTGGCAACCTTTGCCAAAAACATGTTGGGCGCAAGGCCGATAGAACAGGTCAGGCATTCCCCCACCTGTTCGCTTATCACGCGTTTGATTTTATGGGCGAGATCCTTAGCGACTTCCACATGGCGTTCTTGCGGTTCCAAACGGCACGCCATTTCATCCACCGACAAAACTTTTTCAACCGGAATACAGCACTCGACCGCCGCGATAATTTTATGATGGTACTGCGTATAAATTTTGTGCCGCGCCTGCACCAGAATTAAATCGGGGCAGCGTTGTTTGGCGTCATATACTTTGGTGCCGGTTTTGATGCCGAATTTTTTGGCTTCATAACTTGCGGCAATCGCGCAGGTGCCATCGCTCATCATCGGCACGATGATAATCGGCTTACCGCGCAGATGCGGTTGCTCCTGCTGTTCGCAGGATGCAAAAAACGAGTTTAAATCCAGCAAAAGCCAGCCAACTTGGTTATCTTGCAATGGCGCGTTGTTCATGTTATGTTCCTACCATGATCCAGCCGTTTTAGTCAAAACAAGACCAAAATAATTCTCCAAAAAAAGGATTAGAGATTTCGGGTCGCGCCATGCCAATCTGCCGCCAGTTAGCGAGCAGGATTATTCATGCGCATTCTTCACATCATGGCGGGTAACGGCAATGGCGGGGCGGAGGTTTATTCAACCGACGTGATGCTCGCCTTACATGAAAAGGGAATTAATCAATGCGTAGTCATGCGCGAAACCGCGCCGCGCTATAATGAATTGAAAGCCGCCGGCATTCGCATGGCACCGGAAGTTCTCCATAACCCTTTTCGCCCGTGGCAACGCCACAAAATGAAACAGGTGATTGCCCGTGAAAAGCCGGACATCATCCATTGCTGGATGCGCCGCGCGGCAAGTCTGGTTCCAGCCTCCGCCGCAAAAACTGGCCCGCTGATTGGCTGGTTTGGCAATTACGAAGTCATCAAGCATTACGCGCATTGCACCGATTATGTCGGCGTGACCAAGGATATTATTGCCCATACCATCCGTGAAGGCGTTGCAGCACAAGATGCAACCTATATCCCCACCTTCCCTTCAATTATTGATGCGCCTGCGCTTGACCGCGCCACATTAAATACACCCGCAGATGCAAAAGTTATTCTTACCCTATCGCGTCTTCACCCTAAAAAGGGTCTAGATACACTTATGCATGCGACAAAGGATTTTGCAGACTGCTATCTGTGGCTTGCAGGCGATGGCCCGATGCAAAAGGAACTGGAAGCCTTGGCAGCAAAACTTGGCATTGAAAACCGCGTACGGTTTTTGGGCTGGCGCACCGATCGCGGCGCGTTGCTAAAGGCGGCAGATATATGCGCCATGCCATCGAATTACGAACCATTTGGTACCGTTATTCTGGAAGCTTGGAGCGCAAAGGTTCCGTTTGTTGCGTGTGAAAGCGCAGGCCCCGCCGCACATATTGTAAATGAACATAACGGCCTGATGGTGCCGATTAATGATGCGCCTTCGCTGGGCGCTGCCATCCGCCGCATGCTGGATGATAAAGCCTTGCAAGAAAAAACGGTCGCCAATGGCTATGCGGAATATGTGGCAAACTTCACCAAGGAAGCCGTGACCCAGCGCTGGCTTGCCCATTACCAGCACCTACTCAATAAATTCAAACAATCAAAAACCAGCGCCGCATGAGCACAACGAATATGATTGGCGCCTTTGCCTTATTGATGTTCATCCTGGCGGTTACGCTTGGCACATTTACGGGCGGAAGCTGGGGCGCAATTGGCATTGCAGGCAGCATCATTCTGTTTCTGGCCACATGGGTTGTGCAGCGTGGCAAGCCACCCATCAATAAA